>JAHBWH010000079.1 GCA_019637115.1 Myxococcales bacterium
CTCGAAGGCGGCCCGCCCGAGCTGATGCTCACGCAGACGGGGGTGGTCCTCGGCACGCCGCTCTACATGGCGCCCGAGCAGCTCAAGGGGCGACCGCTCGACGGCCGCTGCGACCAATACGCGCTCGCGTGCATCCTCTACGAGCTCGTGGAGGGGCGCCCCCCCTTCGAGGCCGACAACTACGCGGAGCTCGCGGCCGCCAAGCTCCGCGGCAAGCCCGCCCCGCTGCGAGCGCTGGTGCCCCCTCCCTTCCGCGCGGCCCTCGAGCGGGCGCTCGCCACGAGCCCCGACGATCGCTTCCCGAGCGTGATCGCCTTCGCCGCAGCGCTCGAGCCCGTGGCCGAAGGGGTACGCTTCCGCGACGACGCGGACACCTCGGGGCTCTTCCCCTCGAGCAACAGCGCGCCAGAGCTCGACCCGACGCTCCTGGACGGGGCCGCCGACACGCTGGGCTCGACGCACATCGAGCTGACGCTGGCCGGGCGACGATGGCGCGCGGCGCTCGTGGCGCTGGCCGTGGTGGTCGTCGTCACGGGCCTTGCGGTGGGGTGGTCGCTGCGCGGTCCGACCGAGCCGCAGGTCGCGCGAGAGTCGCAGTCCGACTCGGGGGAGATGCTCCCCACAGAGCGCGATCAGGCGCTCGACGAGCCGATCGCATCCCGCGATCTGGCGACCGGGGCTGCCCCAGGACAGGCTGCGCAGCCCGATCCATCCGAGCCATCCATCGCCGAGCCCACGAGCGACGACGTCGAGGTGGGCACCACGAGCGACGAAGCGGCGGCCCCGCGCGCTCGCCGGCCCCGCGTCCGTCACCGAACGGGCGGCGTCAGCCTCGGCGACTTCTGACGGCCGGACGAGGTCCAGCCCTCGACGCACGCCTCGAGGTCACGAAGACGCCTCGACGTCGCGGAGCCAGACGAGGTCCAGACCAAACAGGAATCGGCGACCGGGCCCGCGGCGCGGCGCGGCGCGAACCTCGACCTCGGGCCGAGACGCCTCGACGTCGCGAACACGCGCCTCGACCTCGGGGGGATGGACGTCCGGCGCGGGTTGCCCGATGACTACGAGATGATCGACTTCGACGCGGGCTACGCCCGCCTGCCGGCCCGCTTCTACGCGCGCGTGGCGCCCACCCCGGTCGCGCAGCCCACCCTCTTGCGCGTCAACGGACCGCTCGCCGAGCTCCTCGGCGTCGACCCCGACGCGCTCGCCTCCTCGGAGGGCGTCGCGCGGCTCGCCGGCAATCGCCCCTTCGAGGGCTCGGATCCGATCGCCGCGGCGTACGCGGGCCACCAATTCGGACATTTCGTGCCCCAGCTCGGCGACGGGCGCGCGATCCTGCTCGGCGACGTGGTCGGGCGCGACGGCGTCGCGCGCGAGCTCCAGCTCAAGGGCGCGGGCCCGACGCCCTTCTCGCGTGGCGGAGACGGACGCGCCGCCATCGGGCCGGTCCTCCGCGAATACCTCGTCAGCGAAGCGATGGCGGCGCTCGGCATCCCGACGACACGCGCGCTCGCCGCAGTGGCGACCGGCGAGTCCGTCTACCGCGAGGAGGCGTTGCCGGGCGCCGTGCTCGCGCGTGTCGCGACGAGCCACCTCCGCGTCGGCACCTTCGAGTACTTCGCCGCCCGACGCGACCACGACGCCGTCGCCCAGCTCGTGGAGTACGCGCTCGCCCGTCACTACCCCGACGCGAAGGACGACGTCCCCGCGCTCGCGCTCCTCGATCGCGTCATCACGGCGCAGGCCGAGCTCGTCGCCCGCTGGCTCGGCGTCGGCTTCGTGCACGGCGTGATGAACACCGACAACTGCTCGATCGCGGGCGAGACCATCGACTACGGCCCCTGCGCCTTCCTCGACGCCTACGACCCCAAGCGCGTCTTCAGCTCGATCGATCGAGGCGGGCGCTACGCCTTCGAGCAGCAGCCTCGCCTCGCGCTCTGGAACCTGGCGCGCCTCGCCGAGGCGCTCTTGCCGCTCGTCACGGACGACGAGCAAGAGGCGGTGCGCCTCGCCACCGAGCGGCTCGAGACCTTCCCCGCGCGCTTCGAGGCCGCGCACGCCGCCGTGTTGCGCGCAAAGCTCGGGCTCCTCGCGCCGCGAGAAGGTGATCTCATGCTCGCGAGGGCGCTCTTCGATCAGCTCGCGGCGGGGCGCGTCGACTTCACGCGCTTCTTCCGTTGGCTCGCCGACGCGGCCGAGGACGATGCCGAGGACGCGCGCTTGCTCGCGCTCTTCCCGGCGGGCTCGGGCTTCCCGGCCTGGCTCGAGAGCTGGCGCGCGAGGCTGCGCGACGAGCCGACGACGGCCGAGATGCGCGCCTCGGCGATGCGGCGCGCGAGCCCCGCGTTCATCCCGCGCAACCACCGCGTCGAGGAGATGATCGAGGCGGCCATCCGCGGAGACCTCGCGCCCTTCGAGCGGCTCCTCGAGGTGCTCGCGCGCCCCTACGACGACCAACCCGAGCACGACGCGCTCGCCGAGCCCCCCGGCGCCGAGCAGTGGTCGTATCGGACGTTCTGCGGCACCTGAGGCGAACGTCAGCTCCGCTCGAGCCGCGCGAGCTCTTCGTCGAGGCGCGCGTCGAGCTCGGGGCCGACCGCGGGCGAGGTGTCCGGCGGCGCGCGTCGACGCAGCCGCCGCGCCGCCCAGAGCCCGAAGCCTGCCGCGCCGAACGCGAGGAGCGCGAAGAGCCAGCCTGGGACCCCGCGGCGCCCCGAGAGATCGACGTCGGGCGCGCGGGCCTGAAGGCGCTCGCGGATCTCGCGGCCGCTCGCGCCCTCTTCGACCCACTCGCGGATGTCCGCCCGCCACGCAGCGGCGGCCTCGCTCGGACAATCGTCGAGGGTGCGCCCAGGGCAGAAGGGGCTCTGGGTGCTCCGATAGATGGACAGGCTCCGCCGATCGGCGGCGCCGCCCTCGGTCTGCGCGCCGGCCGGGACGAGCCACGTCGTCGCCGCGAGCGCAACCACCGCTGGGATCCATCTCGGCTTCATGCGTGAACCGTGGGGATGGGTCGGCGTGCCAGCCACCCCGTGCGACGATTCGCCGCAGCCGACCGACGGCTGTCGCTTTCGGCACGGCCGTCGATCACGTCCCCTCGGTGGGCGGAGACGAACGCCGAGCTTCGATGCAGCCCGACCTCGCTGGGAGGCCGGCCGGCCTCCGGCCAAGAACGCTTGCGGCGAGCGAGTGTCACCGAGGAGGTACGATGGAAGGACAGAGCATGCCCGCCCACCGCAGCGGCGCTCGAATCCCGAGCGCGCCGAGCGCGCGCTCCCCCTCGTTCACCAGGTCATCGCCACGCGACCCGCGAGATACGCGACCTCGCGCGATCGTCGCTGCGGCGACGTGGCTGCGCATGTCGAGCGCGGCGAAGCGAACGGCGGCCTCGGCGTAGGACGCCTCCGCCTCGGTCGCGCGTCCCATCCGGTGGAGTCGCCCCGCTTCCAGCGCGATGGCGCTCGCGAGCGCCCAGGCGACGTTCTCCTTGCGCAGCGCCTTCTCGTGTCCTTTCGCGGCGCGCAGATCGCCCGAGGCGAGGGCCGCGCGGCCCGCGAGCTCGTGGCCCGCGACGCGAAGAAACTGCAATCGCGTGAGCAACGAGCGCCGGAAGGCCCCCCACCCCGCGCGCACACGCGCGGCCGCCGCCACGGCGTCACCCTGGTAGAGCTCGATCTGCGATCGGGCCCAGAGGTCGAAGAAGCTCTGGATCACGTAGCCCTCGATTCGCCACTCGCGCATCGCGAGCTCCGCCTCGGCCTTCGCACGCTCGGGCTCGTCGGCGGCGAGCCACCCGGCGTTCAGAAAGCCCGTCCGAAAGCACGTGATGCTGAAGAGATCACCTCGGGACTCTGCGGACCGGAGCATCGCTCCGTGTCGACGCTCGAGCTCGCCGAGCTCGCCGAGGAAGGTCAGCGCGGTCGTGCCGAGCAGCTGGATCGTGGCGATCTCCTTCACCATCCCGACCGAGTGCTCGCGGAACGCACCGACGGCATCGTCGGCCTGCTCTTGCGCCTTGCGCCAGCGCCCCGTGTGGAACTCGACGAGACACTTCGCCCCGCTCACGAGGGCCCGGAGGTGGGGGTCTTCGAGCTCGCGAGCGATGGCGGCGGTCGCGCTGATCAACGCTCGTGCGCGAGGCTCGCCGGAGACGCCCTGGTTGGCCTGGTAGGAGGCTTCGTAGGCCATCGACCGCGCGATGCGGTAAGGATCCCCCGCGTCGAGCGCCTCGAGCAAGCTTCGCGTCAAGAAGCTCGCGCCCCGAATGCTGTCCACGAAGCCAAGCCCGATCCCCGCGGACCAGCAGAGGTCGATCCGTTGCAGCGTGGCGTGGGCGATCTCTCGCTGCTGGCGGGGCTCGAACCGGATGCCACGCAGCCACAGCTTCGCGCGGCCAGCGAGCAAGCTCGTCAGCGCGAGCTCGATCCGGCGGGGATACCGCAACCCGACCTGAATGAGCGCCTCGTCGAGCGCCGCGACGCCCTCCTCCATTCGCCCGCATCGGAGGAGCTGCTCGGCGACGCGCCGGCGGAGCTCGAGCGGATCGATCTCGACGTCGGGCGTGGCGTGCACCTCGTCGAGCGCTCTGCGGAACGCCGTCGCAGCGTCGATGCCGCGGCCCGCGTGGCCGAGCGCGTCACCCAGCGCGACCTCGAGACGCCCGCGAGTCAGCTTCTTCGAGGGGCTGTCGCCAGCCCCTCCCCCAAGGGGCGTGAAGCCCCGCGGGGCCCCCTCCCACGAGCCAACGGTCGGTCCGCTCGCTGCGCGCCGTCCGGTAGGGTGGCCTACAAAATTGGCTGCGCTTCTGTTCGGCGACGACGTCTCGCCAGCACGCAGCGCCTCGATCGTCACCTCGACCGGCGCGTCCATGCTTTCCCAGCGCTGGATCGCCCGCAGGTAGAGGCGGGCCGCCGCCTCCCACGCGAGGGCTGACTCCGCACGCCGCGCCGCGCGCACCATCCAATCGATCGCGAGCGCGACCTCCTCCGCCCGGTCGTAATGGTGCGCGATGAGCTCGGGCTCCGCCCCGATGGCCACGAGCGATCCCGCGAGCCGGCGGTGGAGCGTTCGCCGAGCAGAGGCGTCGAGGCGAGCGACCACTGCCTCACGGATGCGGTCGTGGTAGGGCTCGAGCAGCACCCGGCCGGGACGCTCGTCTGCATCTCGGCCGCGCAGTTGGAGCGTGATCAGATGATCCGCGCGCAGCTCGCTCAACGCGCGGTCGGCGCCCCGGCTCACGTCCGCGACCTCGAGCGCGGTCGCACGACTGATGGGAGAGCCCGCGAGACATACGACGTCGAGGAGTCGCCGGCTCTCGGGCAAGAGGCCGTCCAGGAGTCGTGACACCGCATCGCGGAGGTCCGAGGCCCCGGCGCCGTGTCGCACCAACATCTCGATGAGGAAGGGGTTGCCCTCGGCGGCCTCGATGACCCGCGAGGAGGCCTCCCACTGCGCGCCGCCGAGCGCGCGCGCGAGCGCCCTCGCGTCCGCGCTCGTGAGAGCATCGATCGTCATCGACTCACCCCCGAGCGCGCGGACCGCCATCACCCACGGCGCGCGCTCGAAGGTCGAAGCCCGCAGGACGCCGAGGAAGACCATTGGGATCCCGTCAGGGCCGCGGAGGAGCTCCGCCAGCAGGGCCGCGCCGTCGCGGTCGACCCACTGCAAGTCGTCGATGACCAGCACCATCGGTCGCCTCGAGGCCACGTGGTTCAACAGCTGGTGCAAGGCGTCGAACGCCTCCACGCGGAGCTGGGCGCGCTCGTACCCGACGGGGCGGACCATCGCGCCGAAGTGGGAGACTTGCCCGAGCACCGGAAAGAGCGTGAGCAGCGACGGGATGCCCGTCCCCTCGAAGCCATCCAACACGTCGGGCTGCGCGCGCAGGTAGGACGCCAGCCGGTCGACCGCGGCGTCGAGCCCCTCGTACGGCACCGACTCCTGCTCGAAGCAGCGCCCGGCGAGCACCCACACATCGGCCGGGAGCTCCGTCAGGAACCGACGGACCAGCGCGGTCTTCCCGACCCCGGGCTCCCCCTCGAGCCACAACGTCGTCGCCTGTCCCCGACGTTGCGCCGCCCAGGCGTCGCGGAGTCGCGCGAGCTCTGGCTCCCGCCCTACCCAAACCGCGGGCTCGCCGACGTCCTCCGCGTGTCCCACGCCCGTCTCGAGCGCTCCCCCCTCGAGGAGCGTCGCGAGCGCCTCGAGCCGGGGTCGTCTCTCCGGCGCGCGGTCCAGCAGATCGGCGACGACGGCCTCGAGGTCGGACGAGATCTCCACGGCGTCGTCCACCTGCAGGGGCGGAGCCGGCTCGAGCCGCTTTCGGACGAGGACGTCGAGCGGTCGCCCCTCGAAGGGAGGATGACCACAGACCGCCTCGTACATCACCGCCCCGAGGCCGTAGGCGTCGCTGGCGGGTGTCGCGCGTCGTCCCTCGGTTTGCTCTGGGGCCATGTACCTCGGCGAGCCAACGAGCCCGTCCGACATCGAGCCCTCGTCGAGCGCCAGGGAGAGCCCGAAGTCGAGCAGTACGACTCGACCGTCGTGGACGCGGACGTTCGATGGCTTGACGTCCCGGTGGACGTGTCCGCTCGCGTGCAGGGCCGCGAGCGCGGCGGCGAGCTGAGCGAAGGTCGGAGCGAACCGCCCCCACTCGAGGCGGCCGCCGGGCCGCACCCAGCTCACGACGTCGGGTCCGGGGACGAGCTCCATCGTGAAGAAGAAGCGGTCCCCGTCCCGAAAGAGCCCGTAGAGCCGGACGAGGTTGTCGTGGTGGACGTCGGCGACGGCGCGAAACTCCTTTTTGAATCGCGCGATCGAGAGAGGATCGGCTCGATGCAGCAGCTTGAGCGCGACGAGCTGCGCCTCCTCGTGATCGTATGCCTGATAGACGTCGCCGAAGCTGCCCGAGCCCAATCGCTCGGAGAGCTCGAAGCGCCCACCCGCGAGCGCTCCACAGGACGCTGCGAGCCGGCTCATGTGCCGGTTCCGGCGCGCCGCGGTCCCTTGGCGATCCCCAGCGTCTCCATACGGCTCAACAAGCTGGTCCGAGGCAACCCCAGCTCGCGCGCCGCCCGGGTCACGACCCCCGCGTGTGCGTCGAGGGTGCTCTCGATCAGACGGCGCTCCTCCTCGTCGAGCCGCGCGCGCGCCTCCCGAACCGCGCCGTAGCGATCGAGGGTTGCCGGCGAGCGGTCCGCAGAGCTCGCGGCGGGAGCCTCGATCGCGAGGTGCGAGACGTCGATCACGTCGGCGTCCGCATCATCCGCGAGCGCCCTATCGCGCGCCCGCTCGATCACTCGCTGGAGCTGTCGCAGGTTTCCGGGCCACGACAGCTCCTCGTCGGCGAGCCGCTCGCGTGCCGACAGCGAGAGCCGCCACGAGCGATCCGGGTCGAGCCGCGCCAACATCCCTTGCGCCAGGCCCGCGATCTCGGCGCGCCGGGCGCGCAGCGGCGGAAGTCGTAGGTGAGCACCGGCGAGTCGATAGAAGAGGTCGCTGCGAAAGCGGCCCTCCGCCATGGCTCGATCGAGGTCGCCGTTGGTCGCGGCGAGGATCCGGAGGTCGGCCCGCTTCGGCTCGCGCCCCGTCCACCCGAGCGGCCGGTAGGTCCCGAACTGCGTGACGTCGAGCAGGAGTTGCTGCGCATGCGCGGGCAGGCTGAGCACCTCGTCGAGGATCAAGGTCCCTCCGTGGGCCTGCTCGACGAGCCCGACCCGCTTGGTGCTCGCCCCGGAGAACGCGCCGCGCTCGTGGCCGAAGAGCTCCGAGGTGATCGTGTTGAGGTCGTCGCTGGCGCCAAGCAACGCGCGGACGATCGGGCGACGACGCCCGGCCTTGGCGATCGCTCGGCAGAGTAGGGTCTTCCCCGTCCCAGATTCCCCCGTCACGAGGACGGGCGTCGACTCCCCGAGGCTCGCGACCTCCGCGCGGAGCGACGCCATGCTCGCAGGCTCGAGCAGCGCGTCCAAGCTCGGTCCCACGTCGTCCCGGCGCGCATCGTCCAGGGCGTGATGCGCTTCTCGAAGGGCCCGCTGCCGATCGAGGAGGACGGCGACGAGGTCCGCGACCGCGGTGAGCAGGTCCAGCGCCGTCGCGTCGAGCCGGCGGCGCGGCACGCGATAGTCCAGGTAGAGGCTGCCCATCGTCGGGCCTTCACCGCCCACCGGGTGCAGCGGGACCGCGACCGCAGCGACGATTCCGTGGTGAGCGAGGCTCTCGCTCGGGCCGTCGTCACCGATCTCCCAGCGCACGGTCGTTCTCGTCCGCCGCGCCTCACGCATCATCGTGGCGCTCACCTCCCGGTGCTCCTCGGCGCTCACGCGACCTCGGGTCCCGCGCGCCTCGACCACGTGGTCCCCGCCATCGCCGTGAACGACGACGAAGGCGCGATCGACCTCCAAGAGCACGACCAGGGCGTCGAGGCACTCCTCGAGCCAATCGGGTCGGTACGCGACCGCCCTCAGCCGCCCGAGCAAGCGGGCTAGCGCGCGCCACGCTTGCTCGTCCGTCAGATCGCCGGGCGCCCTCCACGTCATGGGGCGGAGCCTCGCCGACCCCGACGTGGAGGGTCAAGTCGGGGCGAGACGGACGAGGCGACGACCAAGGCGACGCTTCTACGACCGTGCCCGCGGTAGTACGCTCGTTGCCATGAAGCTGGCGGTGCTGACGTCGGGGGGTGACGCGCCGGGGATGAACAGCGCGATCCGCGCCACCGCGAAGGTCTGCGCGGGGCGGGGCGTCGCGCTCGAGGGCGTGGAGCTCGGCTACGAGGGCTTGATCGATGGACGCTTCCGCCCGCTGACGCTCGCCGCAGACGCGCCGGTCGGGAGCCCGCGCGCGGGCTCGACCAACATCGACGCGAGGCCCCCCGTCATGACCGTCGAGACCGACGTCGAGCGCTGCGGGGGTTGGGGCGGCACGATCCTCGGCTCCGCGCGCTCCGAGCGCTTCCGCGACGCGGAGGGGCGACGAGCGGCCGCCGAGGTCCTCCGCGCGCGCGGCACGGACGGGGTCATCGTGATCGGCGGCAACGGCTCGCTCACCGGCGCGCTCCACCTCGCGCGCGAGCATGGCGTGCGCGTGGTCGGCATCCCGGCGTCGATCGACAACGACATCGGCTGCACCAGCATGAGCCTCGGCGTCGACACCGCGCTCAACACCATCATCGACGCCTGCGACCGCATCGCCGACACCGCGAGCGCGCACCGGCGCGCCTTCGTGATCGAGGTGATGGGCCGCGACTGCGGCTACCTGGCGATGGCCAGCGCGATCGCGGCGGGCGCCGACGCTGTCTTGATGCGCGAGCAGGGTCGCAGCGAAGAAGAGGTCGTCACCGCGCTCGAGCGCACGATCCGCGAGGGCTTCGACCGCGGCAAGCTCCGGGTCTTGGTCATCAAATCCGAGGGCGTGCGCATCCCATGCACCAAGCTCGTCCGCGAGCTGAACGCGCGGATCGACGGCGACCACGTCCGCGCGACCGTGCTCGGTCACGTCGTCCGCGGCGGCCGCGCGTCCTACCAGGACCGCCGCATCGCGAGCCGGCTCGCGTTCCAAGCGGTGGAGGCGTTCTCGAACGATCGAACCGGCACGATGGTCGCGTGGCAGCCGTCGGAGCGCGACGGGATCGCGACGCTCGATCCCTCCGTGAAGCTCTTCCCGCTCGAGCGGGTGATCGACGTGACGCGCGCCGTCCACGAGGGCACGAGCCCGGAGATGCAGTGGCGCCTAGCCATGATGGAGCGCGTCGCGGGCGTGCTCGGCGTCTGACCAGCACCACGTGGCGACCATGAACGCCACTCACACCCCGTCGGTCAGTCGCGCTGCGAGAACCGACCAGGGAGCTAGCCATGGCAACTCCGTCGGTGCGTTTGGCGCGGGCACGCGAGCTCAGCCCCGCCGCGACGCGATCGCCCAGCCAGTCCGAGTGAATTCGCAATCGACGAGATCCACGCCGGGGCGATGGCGAGATGCCGAGCCGCCATGGCGCGCAGCGGGCACACCGCTTGCGATGCGTACAGGCGATGCGCTCGAACCTCGACTCGTCACGCCCGTCGCCCCGCCTCAGACGATGCCGTCACCCACCATGCGCGGTGCTCGTCCTCGCGATCGTTGGCGGCTGCGGGGGCGGCGAGCTCTCAACCACCCCCGCGATGGAGGGCGACGCGGGCCTCGCGCCGGAGGTCGAGCTCGAGGTGCTGCGCGATCGCGCCGTAGCGCTCGATACGCTCGGACCCGAAGCGCTGCGCGCGGGCGACGCGCTCCTGGTCGAGTGCGCCGTGCTCGACGCTGATGGCGAGCGCTCCGCGTGGCCGGCCGAGGCGACGCCGAGCTTTCGCTTCGTCCCCGAGTCGGCGGTGGCGCGGGCCCCCGACGGCGGTTGGGTGGCCGTGCGCGCGGGCGTGCTCCACGTCAGCTGCCTCTCCGACGCGTTAGGGCTCCTGGACGAAGAGCCCCTCGTCGTGCGCGTGCGAGCTTCCGAGCCGATCGCCACCGAGGCCACCCTCGAGACGCTCGAGCTCGACGCCGGCGACGCCGTTCGCGCGGCGTGCGTCGCGGTCGACGCCTGGGACAACGCGGTGGAGCTGCCACTCTCCCCCGAAGCCCACCCGAGCGAGCGCGTGACCCTCGAGGGCGGCGCGCTCCGCTTCGAGCGCGCGGGCACCTACGCCGTGAGCTGCCCGCACCCCGGCGCGGCAGCGCGCCCGGACGCGCTCACGGTGCGACCTGCCGCGCCCGCGAGCTTCACGCTCGGCGTGTCGCCGCGCCGCGAGATCTACAGTGTCGGCGAGGTCGTCGAGCTCGTGGCCGAGGTCCACGATCGCTTCGACAACCTCGTGCCCGGCGCGGCCCTCGACGTGCAGGCTCCCACGGGGGTCAACCGCCTCGGCGAACGCCGCGTCACGCTCGACGCCGAGGGGCGCCACCTCGTCCGTGCGCGCGTGGCGGGCATGGAGCGAGAGGTGCGCCTCGACGCGAACGGCGAGGGCCCGCGCATCCGCTGCACCGATCCCCCCGACGCGAGCGCGATCGTCGCCGAGCCGGGCACGCGCCTCGACGTGCGCGGCGTGGTCACGGACGTGCTCGGCGTGAGCGCGCTCGAGGTCGACGGCCGCTCGGTCGCGATCGGTCCGGCAGGTCAATGGTCCGCCTCGATCGATGCGGGGTCGGGCGTGCGCTTCGTCGAGCTCCGCGCGCGCGATCGCGGCGGCCTCGAGTCATCGAACGTGTGCACCTATCTCATCGCGCCGCGCTATGTCGACCCCGCAACCCCAATCGTCGCGGCCGGCACGATCGGCCTGTCACCCGCCGCGATCGACGACCGGCGCTCGAGCTTCACTTCGTTCGGCGACGGCCTGCGGCGAGTCCTCGGTCACGACGGCAACTGGCTACGCCTCGACGCCGCACTACGCCGCGCGAACCCTCTCAAGCCACGCGCCTGCGACCAACCCGGCCCCTTCGGCACGTGCCTCGCCAGCTCGCGGATCGACTACCTCGCCTCATGGGTCGACGGCCCCAACGACGCGCAGCTCACGCCGGTGGCCGGCGGCCTCCGCGCTCGCGTCACGATCCCGAGCGTGCGCACGTCCCTGCGGGTCGATGCGCGCGCCGCGGGCGTCCCCGTCCGCTCGACGGGCGAAGTGACGATCGAAGACATCGAGCTCGCGCTCACCCTGAACGTCTCCATGCAAGGGGGGCGGCCTCGGGTCTCGCTGCGCGAGGGCAGCGAGACCCTGCGCATCGGACGGGTGCGGTCGAGCTTCCCCGGCATCTCCGGGGCGCTCCTCAACACCATCGTTCGTTTCACGGAGTCCCGGATTCGCGCCGCCGTCGTGGCCGCCTTGCTCGCAGAGCTTCGAACCCAGGCGGCGCGCTCGCTCGCCGGGATGCTGGCGGATGTTGGCGCGCCGCAGGTTGCTCACCGCGCCTCGGTACCACGTCTCGACGGCGGCTCGAGCGTGCTGGTTGCGGGGGTCCGGCCCGGGCAGCTCGTGCTCGACGCAGGCGGCCTGCGGCTCGGTCTGGATGCCACGCTTCGAGCGCAGCCGCGGCGCGCAGGCTTGCCGGCGGTCGGGGTCCCGGTCCCGCGCCACGATGGAGCCGCCCCGCTCCCGCTGCCGCCACGTCGCGCTGCCATCGCCACGGTGAGTACCGAGCTGCTCTCGCGCGCCGTGTACGCGCTCTGGGAAGCCGGCACCTTCGAGACCGCGGTCGCGGGCGCACGTGTCGGAAACTCCTCGAGCGACGCCCGCGCGAGCTTGTCCATGGCGCTCCCTCCCTATGTCGAGGTGCGCGACGGGCGCGCACACGTGGCGCTCGGCGGCGTCCGCGCGCGCGTCACTTGGCCCGGGCTGCTCGCGGAACCCCTCGATGTCGTGCTCGGCGCGAAGGCGAGCGCGGCGCTTCGACTACGGGGCGACGCCTTCGCGCTCGAAGCCGCGCGGGTCGACCAGGTCGTCGTCGGCAGTCCCTCGATCGTCCTCGCGCCAAGCGTGCGCGACGCGCTCGAGTCCTTCCTCACCCACATCGCGCGCTATTTCGTCGTCGAAGTCTTCGTCGCGTCGCTCCCGCGTTTGCCGTTGCCGCGTTTCCCGATCTCACCCGAGCTCCGAAGCTTCGGTCTGCCCGCGGGCGACCTCGGGCTCGTCGCCCCGAGCTTCGAGGTCCGCCCCCACGCCGCCATCCTCGACGCCGACCTCGGCTTGCTCGACCGCTGACGAGAAGCTCGGCCGATTCCGCAAGCCGCCCTACCGGACGGCGCGCAGGGGCTGGCGCCCTGGCGACAGCCCCTCGAAGGAAGCTGAATCGACCGCTCGATCCCCGCTCACGGAGCTCCGAAGCGGACCTGCGCAACCGCCGCGGGGTGGCTCTCCCCGACCCGAGCTCTTCTCGCCCTCCCCCTCTTCGAAGTCGACCTCCGCGTGCTCGACCGACGTCCAAAGGACCACCCGATGCCGATCCCTTCTCGCGTTCACGCTTTCCTGCGAGCGCTGCTCCGCTGGCTCCTTCGTCGCCACCCAGCGTACGAGCCCCTCTCACCGTTCGGGCCTCCACCCCCAAGCTCGACCCGAGTCGTCGTGAATGACCGGCGTCGAGGTCGGCTGCGGCGCAGTCATTGCGCGGGCGGAAGACTCTTCGAGGAGGTCGGCGAGCGAGACCTGCGGCGACAGGCACAGATCCCCGGAACGAGCCTCGGATGGGGGGCACTCGGCCCGCTCGCACTCACCACTACGCTCGTGGCGCTCGGTTGCGGGTCCGGACAGATCACGCAGGTCGCGCCAGGCGATTCGGAGGAAGGGGCGATGCCCCGCGTGTCGGTGCGACGCGTCGCTCTCCGGGTCTCGCCGCTACGCGCGGCGTATTGGACCGGCCAGCGGGTGCGGGTCGACCTCGTCGACCTCGACACGGACGAGCCCGTCGCGGAGAGCCAGCTACGCTTCTCGCCCGAGACGGCGGCCGCGCTCGAAGAAGACGGATCTCTCACGCTCGTCGACGAAGGCTTGCTCGCGATCGAGCGCTGCGTCGAGACCGCCGCCACGTTGCACTGCGCCCAGGCCTCTCTCCGCGTCGACGACGGCTCGCCTCGACTCGCGCTCGACGGCCCGCTGCACGGCACGGAGGTCGAAGAGGGCACTCTGTTCATCGAGGGTTCGGCGACCGACGCGCGTGAGCTCTCGGTCTTCGTGAACGGATCACCCGTTCCGCTCGACGATCTCGGACGCTTCACCGCCGAGATCCCGACCCGTCTCGGACTCGAATCGATCGAGATCGTGGCGAGCGACCGCTGGAGCCCACCCACGCGGCTCGTCGCCGACGTCCTCGCCGCGCCGCGTTTCGAGGGCGGGGTCGCGATGAGCGGGGAGCCCGCAGTCTGGCTCTCGGAAGCGCTCGTGGTACGCGCGACGCAGCGCGCGCTCGATGACGGCGTGAGCAGCCCCCTCGACGCCCCAGAGGATGTCGCCGACCTGCTCCGCGCGGTGCTCGTGCGCACGGACCTCGGCGCCCTCGCCGCCTCGCGTTTTCAGTCGAGTGGCGTCGACCTTCGTGTGAACCGCGTGACCCAGCGTTCGCCCGAAGCGCGCCTCGACCTGCGTCCTGACGGCGTCGACGTCTTCGTGCGCAGCACCTTCGTCGTCGCGACCAGCGGCCGGGCGGACGTCGGCGGCGCGACCGCGACCCTCGACGGCGAGATCTCGGCGCGAGTGGCGGCGGCGCTCACCCTCGACGCCGCGACCGGTGCACCACGCAACCTCTCGCTGCACCTCGAAGCCATCGATGCGCGCATGAACGACCCGCGGGTTGGCGCCCTCATCGAGCAAACCGGGAGCACGCTGCGACGGACGGTCGAGCGGGGCGCGAACGAACTCGCGCGGCGCATCGTCGACGCGCAGGTCGCGCCCGTCCTCGAGTCCGCCTGGGCGATGCTCCGGGCTGGCGTCGCGCAGCGTGTGGACGTGCCCACGCCCGGCGAACCCCTCGCGCTGCATCTCCGGGCGAGCGGTTCGCCGCCCGAGGTCACCCGCAGCGGCGTCCTCACGCTGCCGGCATCGCTGCGCATCGGTGGCGAAGGGGCCCCGAAGAAGGAGAGCCGCGGCCTCGGGCGCCACGCGCGCCCTCGCGCCGAAGGCCTGCCGCCCGCCGCCGACCTCGCTGCCTTCGCATCACTCGATGCGTTCAACGGCGCGCTGCATGTCCTGTGGAACATGGGCGCCCTCGACGTCTCGCTCGACGAGCTCGTGGCCGAAGCGAGCCGCGGACTCGTGAGCGAGGCGCGCCTCGCCGCCGACGTTCCGCCCTTCGTGCGCGCGCCGCGCCCGGGTGAGGCGGGCACGCTGGTCCTCGAGCTCGGCGCGCTCTCGCTCGACGTCGCGCAGGCCGAGCTGCGTGGGCGCTTCGGGGCACGCGCGCGGATCGCGGTCACGGCGAGGCTCGACGAACGCGGCGGACTCTCACTCGCGCTCGCGGACGTGGCACTCGACATCGAGACGCTCGAGCGCCCGCGAGGGCTCCTCGTCAGCGGCGAGCTCATCGAAGACCTCGTGCGAAGCCAGGCGCTGCCGATGTTGGAGACCGCGCTCGACGGGCTCGGCTTGGCCCTCGTGGGCGCGGTCGAGCACGAGGTCTCGCTCGGTTCGGCGCGCCTGCACGCTTCCCTCGTGGCGCGCGAGCTGCGGGTGGCCCACGGCTGGCTGATCGTCGACGCGGGCTGGCGCTTCGAGCTGCGCTGACGGGGCAACGCGCCGTGCGCCGTGTCGCCCAGAGAAGGCGAGGCGTCGACGGGCGAGGGTCGAGGGCGGAGCCGGAGCGGAGACGACGGGCGCGCTCAGCTCACCGTCGCGATGAGCACCACGCGCGTCACCCCCTCCCCGATCGGCGGCGAGCGGTGCACTGCGCCGCGACCTCCGCTCGTCGGGTGCGCGGTCCCCTTCAACCCGACGACCTCGCCCACGCGCGCGTGGCGCACTCGCTCGGGGGCGACGATGCTCCGGTTGGCGTCGTCGACGCAGCACCACTCGCGCGCCATCGCCGCGCGATCGACGTCGCGCTCGGCCGCCCACTCGGTGCCGGGTCCGACATACGTCGAGACCATCCGCATCTGGACGTAGTCGTGATGGAAGCGCCGACATCGATCGTCTCGGATCGGCCCGAAGAGCAAGCGCACGCGATCCGTTCGTCCGGCGAGCGCGAGCCGCGACACGAGGTCTCGGACATCCCGCTCCACCCACGCGCGCAGCGGCGGCGCCATCCCATCGAGCCACGGTCCGAGGTCGCCGCCGAGGACGACGAAGGGCGCCTCGAGCGGCTCCGCTCGACCGAGCGCCCAGGCCTCGAGCGCTTCGGTCAGCCCCGGGGGCAGCGTGCGCTCCCAGAGGGCCGTCCAGACTCCGGGCTCCGCCAGCTCAGCGAGCACGCTGGGGGAGGAGCTCGCGCGTTCCGGAAGCTCACCAGCGGGTAGCGGTCGAGGTCCCTTCAGGGTGATCGGGGCGGCGTGCATCGCCCCGGTCCACTAACGCACACGGAAATCTGGTGCAAACAAATTGCATCACGAGAATGACGTCAACGTGAGAGCTCGTAAGCAACCACCGTCCCGGTCCTGGTGGTTACGATCAGGAGCTCCGACGGGCTCCAGGCGAGGGCCGTCACCTCGGCGCCCACCTCCGCGCCAGCGAGAGGCTCGGGAGAGCGCAGCGGCGACCAAAGCAACACGCGGCCAGCCCGGGTGCCGCCAGCGAGCGTCGCCTCGAGCGGCTTGAACGCCATCACGTCGCAGGGCACGTCGTCGTGACCGGAGAGGATCGTCGGCCGCTGCCCTTCGGGCCCCGTCGTGAAGTCCCAGGTGCACACGAGGCCTCCCCCGCTGGTCGCGAGCACCCTCCCCCGCGAGTCCCATACGATCGCCTTCGGTTTCGCGGGGAAGCCGTGCATCGCAGCGTCGCTGCCGCGATCGAGCCGCCAGAAGTGCACGGCGCCATCCTGCGTTCCGGATGCGATCACGGTGGCGTTGGGGCGCCACGCGGTCTGCAAGAGCGACCCCTTCCACGCGAGGTCCTTGGCCGCGGGCTCCCCCGCTTCGATCGACCAGAGCCGCAACCCTCCATAGGCCGCGACGGCGAGCGTCCGACCATCGGCGGCATAGGCGAGCGCCTCGACGGTGCTCGCGTGTGGCTCGAGCACGTGCCGAAGCTCGCCAGATCGATCGACGACGAGGATCCGACGGCGGTCGGCGATCGCGAGCAGAGCGCCGTCCGGCGTGAACGCGAGCCCGGCAGGGGTCGGCACGCACGCGGCGATCTCCCGGTGAGCGCACGCCGCCGCTTGGGTCCTGTCGGTCAGAACGACACCATCGGCCCCCCGGATCGGCCATCCCCGTCGTCTCGACGAGGATCTGATCGAACCGGTCGCGTCGGCGCAAGAGGTTGCCGAGGATTCGAATCAGGTCCCCGCGGACGGTGCAGCAGATGCACCCGTTGTTCATCTCGAAGACCTCTTCGTCGGCGTCGATCACGAGCTCGTGGTCGATCCCGGTCTCGCCGAACTCGTTCTCGATGACGGCGATCCGTCTCCCGTGCTGCTCCGTCAGGATGCGGTTGAGGAGCGTCGTCTTCCCCGACCCGAGGAAGCCTGTGAGGATGGTGACGGGGATCTTGTCGGCCATGACGCCTCCAGCTATCGCATACACGATTCCAATGCAATTAGTTTACAATGGCATCGGAGACCTCGCGGGCGACCCGTTGGCGGGCGTCAGCGCTGGAGCTCGATGCGGATCTCGGTCGTGCACTCTCCCTCGAGCCCGTTGAAGTGGCCGAAGCGCGCGGCCATGACGAAGTCGGCGAGCGTCTCGGCTCCTTCGGCGGGAGGGATGTAGAGCACGGGGAAGCCATTCTCGTCGCGGAGCGGGCGACCATCGAGCCCGCGAAGGCTCGCGAGCGGCTGGGTCCTCAGGGCGTCGAGGTCGATGGGCCGCTCACCGTCCCACGCGGCCGCGAAGGGCTCACCGCGGAGGGCGCTGTTCTCGGCGAACGAGTCGAAGAAGAGGTGCGTCAGGTGCCAGGTCACCTCCGCCTCGACGACGCCCCCCTCTGGCACGGCGACGCCTCGGGTGCGGTCGGTGCCACTGCGGCAGTTGAGGTACTCCGCGCGGACGGGGACGCCGATGGCGAAGGGGTACTCGTTCCCGTCGGGATCGAAGAGCGCGCCCTCGTAGTACGACGACCACCCCTGCTCGACCATGGCGTCCCGAATCCGAGGCTCGACGCCACCGATGAGGCGAGCGTCGGGGGGCGGCGGGGCGAGAACGAAGCCCACGTCGTCCCAACGTCCAGCGGTGATCCCGTCGAAGCGCCAGACCTCGTGGCCCCGTGGGACGAGCTCGACGAGCACGGGGTCCGGCTCGACCTCGGCGTCGTCCATGAGCCGCGTACGGACTCGGAAGCTCTCGATCGCGATCACCGCGTGGTCGAAGCGGGCCGAGAAGCCGTCGATCATCTGGTCCGACCGAACGCCCGCCTGGGCCTCACTCTCCCCGCTCGCCACGACCACGATCGTCCCCGGAGCACCCGCCGAACAGGCGAACGCCGAGAGGAGGCCAAGAACCAGCGGGCTTCGTCGCATCCCTCCGACATGGATCAAAAGCAATCACATTGCAACTGCAACTGCATTGCGTATGCATTAGTGCCGGGCCGCGCTGCGTCGCGCCGGCGGAGTCGAGCCGCCGAGCGCCTCTGCCGCGTGATCGAGGAACGCGCGAACCCGCGGCACCGTCCGCAGCTCGGGGAGCGTGAGCAGCCAGAGGTCGCGACGGAACTCGGGCGCGATCTCGGAGACGCGCACGAGGCGCGGGTCCGCGTCGCCCTCGCGGGTCGGGAGGAAGTGGACGCCGAGCCCGCACGCGACGACATCGCGCCACGCGGACGTCGCGACGTCGAAGCGCGCGACGACGCGCGCTCGAGGTGCGTGGCGGGCGAGCCACTCGTCGAGCCAGGGCATACCGAGGCGGGTGTCCCAGCCGAGCCACGGGTACGCTTCGAGCGGCGCCCCCTCGCCCACGCGACGCTCGAGCTCGCGGCTGGCGTAGACGGCGAACTCGACGCGCCCGACCCGCCGACCGACGAGGCCCTGCGGCGGCGAGCCCGTCATGCGGAGCGCGACGTCCGCCTCTCGTCGGACGAGCGAGACCTCGCGGTCGCTCGCACAGATCGTGAGCGACACGCTCGGGTGTCGCTCGAGGAACGACGCGAAGAGCGCGTGGTGGTGCCGCAGCCACATCTCGAGCGTCGCCACGCGCAGCTCGCCTTCGAGGCGCACGTCGCGACCGAGCACGCGGGCCTCGAGCGCGAGCACGTCCTCCTCGAGACGCGCCGCCACACGCGCGACGTCGTCCCCCGCGACCGTCGCAACGTAGCCGTCGGGCGTGCGATCGAAGAGGCGCGCCCCGACCCGCGCCTCGATCGCGCGTAGGCGTCGGCCCACCGTCGTATGCGTCGTGCCGAGCGCGCTCGCCGCCGCGCTCAGCGTGCCTTCGCGGTGGAGCGCCAACACCACCCGCAGGTCGTCCCACTCGAGGGCCATGCCTGTGCACGATTGCACACGCGACGCGCATAATCGACCGGTGCGTGCACGAATGCACACAACCATCCTACGACCATGCGAGCCATCATCCAGCACCGCTACGGCGGGTTCGAGCGCCTCGAGTACCGGGAAGACGTCGCGGAGCCGCGGCCTCGCCGAGGAGAGGTCGCCATCGCGGTCGCCGCCGCGTCCGTCAACCCAGCGGACCGCTTCCGCGTCTCGGGCGTCCCGCGCCTCGGGCGCCTCGCGTTCGGGTGGTTCCGCCCCCGGGTGCCGGGGCTCGGGATGGACGTCGCCGGGACCGTGGTCTCGCTCGGCCCGGGCGTGACGCGCTTCGCGGTCGGTGACGAGGTCTATGGCGAGACGCTCGGCTCGTTCGCCGAGGTGGTCTGCGCGCGCGAGGACCGGGTCGCAGCGCGACCGCGTGGGCTCACGATGCCCGAGGCCGCAGCCCTGCCCTTGGCCGGCATGACGGCCCTGCAGGCGATGCGCGCGGGCCGCGCACGCGCCGGCGCGCACGTGCTGATCCTCGGCGCCTCCGGCGGGGTCGGGCACCTCGCGATCCAGATCGCGCGCGCGCTGGACGCCGAGGTCACGGCGGTCTGCAGTGAGCGCAACGTCGGCCTCGTCCGCTCGCTCGGCGCGCATCACGCCATCGACTACACCCGCGACGACTTCACGGCGCACTCGACACGCTACGACGCGATCCTGGATCTCGTAGGCACCACCCCGATCGGCCGGTGCGTCGCGCACCTCTCGGAGCGCGGCGTCTACCTCGCGTCGGTCGGGCGCACGGGGTGGATCCTCCGCGCCGCGCTCCGCTCCTTGGTGTCGCGGCGTGTGAAGGTGCTCGCGGCCATCTCGTGCGCGTCGGATCTCGACGCGCTGCGCGAGCTCGTCGACGCGGGGGCCGTGCGGCCCGTGATCGACCGACGCTTCGCGCTCGAAGGCGTACCCGACGCGCTCCGCTACTCGGCGACGGAGCGCACGCGGGGGAAGTCGGTCATCGAGATCACCGCCCCGCGTCGAGCTCGGGCGTCGCTCGGATCCCCGATCGAGAGCGAGGCCGACCCGCGCGCGGCGCGTCGATGAGCTCCGCGCGACGAGGACGCATGCCCTCGGCGAGCGGGCGTCGACCTCCACCACTCAATCGGTCAAGAGCAGCTCCACCCCCGTGACCGTCCGGGTCGCGTGCAGGGCAGCGCCTCGGGCGATCGCCTCGTCGACGAGCGCCGCGAACGCGTCGAGGTGCGCGCGTACGGACTCGGCGACCATCTGCTCGCGCGCGGGCGGGCGCTTCAGGTGCGCGATGTGTCGACCGATCTCGGCGACCGCGTCTTCGGGCGCGGCGGGTTGGAGCTCGCGCGCGAACAGGTATGCGTGTGGGGCCTTGCTCACGAGCTCGTACGAGGTGTGAGGGTGATACGACCACCCGAACCAACGACCGAACGAGGCGCGTAGGACGGCTTCCGTCGGCGCGTCCGAGGCCCCGAGCCGAAAGCGCGCGAGCTGGACGATCGCCTTGTGCCCGTCGGTGGCGGGCTTACCCCCGACGGCGAGGGCCTTCTTCGGTGAGGTCCGCAGGACCGCGTCCCACTCGGCGCGGATCGCGGCCGCCACGTTGGGCGTGAGCGGATCGCCCTCACGCGGGTGAGACCAAGGGGCAGCGAGCTCGTCGGCCGAGAGCTCGCGCCCCGCGAGCCAAGCGATCCACCGCGTGCGCGCCGTGGGGCGCGCCGGTCCCTCGAGCTGCGCTGCGGCGAGCCGCCGCGCGAGCGCCGGCTGACCACAGACGGCGACGATCATGAGGCGCTCGAGCGGGTTGAGCACGTCGTGGAGCAGCGCCGCGAGCGAAGCGGGGGTCTGCGTGGGGGACTCTGCGAAGTCGGCGATCCGCAGGTAGTGCTGCTCCCACCCGGAGAGGGCTCGACCGCGCTGCGCGTTCCAGTAGGGCATCGTGATGGCGCGGATGGGGCGGGCGCAGCCGGCGCGGAGTCGATGCAGCGCCGCGGCGAGCCCCGCGAGCTCTCCTGGTTCGACCCGGTGCCAGGTGTTGAGGAGCGGCCGAATCGTCGCGGCGTCCGCCGGGGTCCCCGCAGCGTAGGCGAGCTCGATCGCGTTCACCTCCCGGTAGCTCAATGCCAGCACGCCCACCTCCACATGTCGCGTCACGCCCCGTCTCGGACGGCGGTCGGAGTGAGTATCGTCCAGTCACGCGGTGCGTGCTCGACGGATGACTCCGGGCCGAGCCGCGCGCAGCCCCCTGCCTCGACCGTTTTGCGTGCCTCGAGCGCTCCCACGTACCTCGAGCGCCTGGAGTGCTCCCATGCCTCGAGCGCTCCCACGCGGCGTGGGAGTACGCGACGCCTGGTACACTGGTGGCCCGATGCGCAACGTCGTCGTCCTCCGGATCGAGCGCGCCCCTCGGCCACATGCTCGCGTCGAGATCGCGCACGATCGCGACACGCTCTTCATGGTTGCGTTCTCGGGAGGCCAAGGCGGGTTCGCGACGTCGCCGATGCCGCCGCCGTCCACGTGGCGGACCCATGGCGACTTCGAGGGGTCGTGGACGGGTCTGATCCGCGAGGTGACCCGAATGCTGCAGGCCGAGCCGCTGCAGGGCACGTCCGTCGCGGCCCTCGTCGGCGTCGACTTCGATCGCGGCGTCGGCGTCATGATCGGGGCGATCGGGGCGTACCAAGAGCGGGCAGGCGCGATCGACGTCTGCGCCGATCAGACGCTCGGCGCGAAGCTCCACGGCGCTGCCCCGGTCGAGGCGAGCATGTTTCGCGCTCCGCTCGCGTGGCTCACGCCGCGCGGGCTCGAGGGCGAGATGCCGCCGAGTCGTTTCGTGATCGGACAGGGCGCGCTGATCCTCTCGTCGGTGCCGCTCCATTGGCACACGCGCTGGGAGCCCACGTGGCCCGCGGGCGTCCTCGCCGCGTGCGAGCTCGAGCGCAACGGTGAAGACCTGACCCTCGCCGTGATCTCACCGCACGCTTGAGCGCGCCGCGACGAGCGCGCTCGAGGGCTGCGCCGGCGCGCTCGTCACTCGCCCGGCTCGACGCGCACGTCGGCGCGCGCGGCCTCGACGCCGTTCACGAGCAACGTGAACCGATGCGCGCCGGGCCGGACCGCGCGGATGGTTCGCGGTACGAACGCGTGGCGTGCCTCGGGCGCCGCGCCCTCCCCCGCCCCGAGCTCGAGATCGGCAAACCGGAAGGTCTTCACGTTCGGGCGCGCGCCAGCGCCCGGGCTCTCGAGCCGATAGTCGACGCGGACCGAGCGTGGGGTGTCGCCGCCGTTCGTCACGCGCGCCGTGAGCGTCACGGTCTCACCGACGCGAATCCGCTTTGGCTTCGCCACGAGCTTCGCCGAGAGCTCGACGCTCGGCGTGTGCCCGAAGAGCGCGAGCGCGCGCGGATCACCCTCCTTGAGCGGAGCGCGCGCCGCATGGCGGACGATCCACGCGGTGCGCGGATCGTCCTCGGCCGCCCACGCCTCGAGGCAATCGAGCCCCCGCGAACGATCGTCCTTGAGCACGTCGCCGAGGTGGTTGGCCACCGAGCGCTGTACGTAGCGCGATGGATCTCGACGGAGCGCGCCGAGCATCGCGAGCCGTCGCTCGACACGCGCCTCGAGCGCGGGCACGCGCTTGCCCCAGGGCAGACGCGTGCGTGTCCCTTCGCTGACCCAGCGGCGGACGTGCTCGCTCTCGTGCGCGACCAGCGCCTCGAGCCGATCGAGCGTGCCGTCGGGATCGGCGGCGAGGAAGGGCCGAACCGCGAACTCGGACGAGAAGCGCTGCGTCAGCTCGATCATCGCAGAGAAGCTCGCGTCGACGTCGTCGAGTCCGTGCCGCGCGATGAGCTCGCCGTAGGGCCAGAGAGCGTAGCCGTAGTCCGTGATGCCCTCACCCGACGCGGCGGGAGGCGGCATCGAGGCGACGAGCGCGCGCATCACCGCGGCCGTCGGCCCCGGCAGCGCGCCGCGCATCGCGTCGGCGATGTGGCCCACGCGGCCCATCATCTCGAGCGCATCGAGCCCACGACACGCGCGGCGCACGAAGCCCGCGTGATCGAAGCCCGGCTCTGCCGCCCTCAACCATCCGCCGACCCGACGGACCAGCTCGCCATCGAAATAGTCCTTGAACGCCTTTCGCTCGGTCATCGTCGCTCGATAGTGCGCGGGGGCGCCGGTCGCCATCCTCCGCGTCACCTGCGTCGCAGCTCACTCGCTGCGCAGCCCATCGAGGGCCCTCGTGGGCCACGAGGCCCCTCATCCGTTCTCGCCCCGACGACCGAAACTCCCTCGCGCCCGACTCACGTGAGCACGCACACGGTCAGCGCCAGACCTCCGCCCGTGAGCCCGCGCACGAATCGACGCACCCGAGTCGATGGAGTGGCCGACCGCGGGAACGCGCGGAGGACGGCCGCCGAGCGGCACGATCGATATCCCCGTTCGCGGATTCATCGGAGCGGTCCAACGCGCGGACGCGCTCGGGGAACCACGCTCGCATCAGTCGGCGCCAAGGCGTGGACCGCGCGGTGCTGGCGTCGCTCGCTCCGCTTCGATAGCCTTCCGCCTCCTTTGCTCCGCGCCTCCATCGTCGTCCGCAACACGGCGAGGTCTCGAGGGGACCGGGAGCTCCAGCCGAGAGGACGTGCACCATGGTTCGACTTGCCTTCATCAGCAGCCTCGCGTTGCTCCTCGCATGTGGCGGCTCGGGCCGGCCAGGACGTCCCGGGAGCGGCACCGGAGGTGACGGCGGCGGAACCGGCGTCGACGGAGGCCCGGGCTGGACCGGATACGACGCGGGCGACTGCACCCCCTCGGTCGAAGGCACGCCCGAGACCTGCTCGGACGGCATCGACAACGACTGCGACGGCCGCGTCGACTGCGGCGACGTGAGCTGTTCTGGTATCGGCTCCTGCCCCGTCTGCGGCCAAGTCGACACGCCGCTCGGTGCGCCGCTCGCGCTGCCCGACGGCGTCGGCAGCGGCAACTGCGAGACCGACGCGCAATGCCCCGGAGACCAGCGCTGCTTCGACCTCGGCGAAGACCCGCTCCCCTTCCCGATCCCCGGCCTCGGTGGCAACGAGTGCCGCGAGTCGTACCGCTCGACGCTCGACTTCGTCGGCTTCGCGGAGGGCACGACGTTCACGGATCCGAGCGACCTCGTCTCGGTCTGCGTCACGATGGAGCACTCGTGGCTGCGCGACCTCGAGATGGCGCTCGAGGCCCCGAACGGTCAGGTCGTCCGGCTGCAGCGCTTCCTCGGCCGCACGGGCGGCGAGATCTACCTCGGAGAGGCGAACGACTGCGACTCGGGCTCGTCACCGTCGCCCGGTGTCGGCCGGCGGTACTGCTGGACGCCGACCGCCACGCGGCCCTCGATGCTCGACTACGCGAACTCGGGCGGCGCGCTCGAGAGCGTGACGACCTGCACCGGCGGGACGGCGCAGATGATGCCGCCCGGCGACTACAACGCGGCAGAGAGCTGGAGCAACTTCGTCGGGACCCCGCTCAACGGGCGCTGGACGCTCTCGGTGACGGACCTTTGGGGCGCCGACGACGGCTACATCTTCGATTGGTCGATCACGTTCAACTCGCGCAACGTCGACGACTGCCAGACGCCGCTCATCTGAGCACGCGCCGCTCGCCGACCTGACGCGCGCGCCCGACCTGGGCGCGCGCGTCGTGCGTTGGACTGACCGCTCAGCGAAGAGAGCGCGGGCATGGGCCCGAAGTTGTCACCCCACTGGGCGCGCGCGTCGTTCGTTGGACTGACCGCTCAGCGAAGAGAGCGCGGGCATGGGCCCGAAGTTGTCACCCCACCAGGCCCACGCGATGCTGTCGCGCGATGCCGACCGCTCGACCCAACGACAGGTGCCCGTGTGGGAGCGGGCGGAACTACAAGAAGTGCTGCGCGAAGAAGCGACGCGGGCGCCGAGACCCTGCGAGCGAGCCGCGCTACACGAAGGCCGACCGCGAGGAAGCGTTGCGCAAGCTCGACGCTCTCCTGCACGAGGTTGTCGATGAGGAAGAGCTCAACGACCTCGCCGAGGAGTTCTGGGGTGGCGTCCCCGTCCCTGAAGACCCGCAGCTGCTCGAGATGAGCCACTTCGCGTTCCAGGCCTGGTCCTACTTCGACGTGGACCTGGGCGACAGGGAGACCCTGGCCGACATCGCCCTCCAGGAGCCGGGCCTACTCGCCCCGAGGGAGCGAGCGTTTGTCGAGCGAGGACGCCAGGCCGCGATGCGCCTCTACGAGGTGGTCGACGTCCGACCGGGAGCTTCCCTCTCGCTCCGCGATCTCTTCGACGGGTCCGTCCAGGAGGTTCGCGAGCGGGCCGGCTCGCGAGCCCTGCACCGGTGGGACGTGATCGCAGCTCGCATCTTCTTGCCCGGGGCGTCGGGCCGTCCGGAGCTCGACGGTGGCATGTTCACGCTCTCGCCCGCGCGGCGCGACGACGTGTTCGGCCGGGCGACGCGGCACCTCGAGGCATGCCGCGCCGAGCTCGGAGCGCTGAGCGAACGGATGCATCACGCGCTCTTGGCGCCGCTCTACCACCAGGCCTGGCTGACCCCACCGAGCATCCCGAAGCTGGTGAACTACGACGGTCATGAGCTGGTCGAGACGAGCGTCTACTACGACGTCACGGCGGGCTCCGGACCCACCCTGTGCCCCCTTCTCGACGCGATCCCGGAGTTCGAGCGCCCGGAGGTCTCCGAGCTCGAGACGCGATGGACCTGGTCTGGCATCGGCACCGATCGCGTGGAGCCGGTCGTGCGAGGTTGGCTCGAGCTCCGCGACGAGCGCCTCGTCCTCCACACGAACTCCTGCGAGCGAGCCGAGCTCGGCCGCACCCTGCTCGAGGGCGCGCTCGGCGACCTCGTGAGCTACCGGTGCACGGAGAGCTCAGACACGCGGAGTGCCCTCCAGCGCCAGCTCGCGAGCCGCGACCGCGCGAGCCACGACGACGCCGCATCGGATCGAGAAGAGCTCCCCGCCGAGCTGCGCGAGCCCGCCACGGCAGCGCTCGAGGCGTACTACCAGTCGCACTACGAGAAGTGGATCGACGAGCCAGTACCGATGTTCGAAGGCAACACGCCGCGCGAGGCAGCGGCCTCGCCTGAGCTGCGCGCGCGCGTGCAACAGGCGCTCAAGGACCTCGAGCGAATGTACGAATCGGCGTTGGAAGCGGGCCAACCCGGGTTCGACCCCTGGTGGCTCCGAGAGGAGCTCGGGATCTTCGAGGAAGGCGCCGCCGTCGGCGCCCACCCCGCGCCGCTTGCCCACGAGACCGTCGCCGACCTCATGCCCGCCCTCCCGGCCGTCGCGACCCAGATCGCCGACCGCGTGCGCGCGCAGAGCGAGGGCGCGCTCGACCGAGTGGTCGAGGCCGAAGATCTCGCGCTGGACCTCGGCCTCGAGCGTCTCGTCCGCGACCACCGACGGGCCGTGGCGACCGACGCCGACTCCGAGACCGCGACGAGCCATGACGGCTTGCTCCGCGCGTATGTCGAGCTGCTCGCCAACTTCGAGCTCCATCGCCGCAAAGTCTTCTGGGTCTCCGATCCCCTCTCGTGGGCCCTCGGCGCGACTCGACTCGATGCGGGTGGCGATCTGCTAAAGCCGCCGTTCGCGAGCTTCGCGCTCGTGTTCACCGATCGTTACGCGCTCGGCCTCGCCGAGAAGATGCTCTCACGCGAGCCTCAGGCGCGCCTTCGCGGCCGCATGCTCCGGGTGCTGACCGTCTACGTGACGCGAGCCCGAGATCACGGCGCCAGCTCGACCCTTCGTGTCACGCTCGCTTGCGACGCCCTCGATGGGGACTGGCCCTACCTCGTCGCGCGAAACCTGAAAATCAGCGACGACCGCCGGATCGACGAAATCCTAGCGCAGAGCTGGCCGGATGCGCTGCACGACGAGCTGGATTCGCTCCACGACTGTGTGCCGCTGCGCGATCTGTTGCACCTCGTGATGAGCGCGGTCCTCTACGCGACCAGCGCTGGCGCGCGCACTGAAGAACGCCCTGCGCGCACACGGCGAGCGAGCGCCCGAGCCTCGCGGCCCACGTTCTCCTCCGAGAACGTCTACTACTTGCCTGGCACCATCGACATCTCCGCGCTGCGAGCCATCCAGCGCGCTCGCCGAGGAGCCGGCGACCGCGCGCAGATTCATCGCTGCCTCGTGCGCGGGCATTGGCGCCGCGCGAACCCGAGCTGGAAAGAGGACCGCCCACGATGGATCGAGCCCTACTGGCGGGGCCCGAGCATCGCGGCGATCGTCGAGCGCCAATACCGCCTCCAGCCCAGCGCCCCTCGTTCGTCGTGACGAAGCGCGCGATCCTTCACGGCGTCCAGTCGCCACCCAAGCCGGCTTCGCAGGTCATCCGGAGGTCCGCGGCGTCGTAGTCTGCGTGGCTCCGATCGAAGACGAGATCGATGCCATCCACGTTGCGGCAGCGCGCGCCGTCCCCTGGACACGGCCCGTCACCGAACGACGCGGCCTCGAAGAGATCACAGAGAGCGGGCGGAGGCTCGTCTGGGTGGTTCTGCATGCAAACCCCCTCTCCGCTGCAATGGACCGTTCCGACCACGCACCTCGAGTCGAAGCAGGTCCCGTTCTCGCAAAAGCCATCGGGCTCACCGGGCCCACACGGCGCGCGCGGAGCGCGGCAGAAGCCGCCATCGCAGATCAGCCCGTCCGCGCAGAAGCCGGAAGGAGACGCGAAAGAGCACTGAACGTCGCAGCCGTGCGCCATGCACACGAGCCCTGGTGCGCAATAGCCGTCCGCACCGTCGACACACTGCGGCACCTCCGCGCTGGCGGTGCGCCCATCCGCCGCTCGATAGCTCACGCTGACCGGGTCGCCCGCCTCTGGAAGGAACTCGACCCAGCAAGCCGCCGAGGAGCCCGGCGGCACCGCGCGATCCGCGGCGCATCGGAGTCCGTCGTGATCACCAATCGGGTCGCGGCCCAGGAACTCGACGCCGGCGTCGGTGCGAACGCCGAAGAGCTCGGGGGTCAGCGAAGCGCTGGACGAGGTGCCGTTCGCCAAGCGCACGTGCACGGCCCAGCGCGCGCGATCCCACGAGAAGGCCTCGATCGTCAGCTCGAGCGCATCGGGCTGCGGCCCCCCGTCGCCCATGCCTCCATCCACCGCGCCGCCGGCACGGCACGACTCGAGGGCCTGCGCCTCCGCCGTCGCGCAGGCCTCCGGAGAGCCACACGTGAAGACCGCGCCGTTCGCCACGCGGTACTCGCAGCTCCCCGCGCCGTCGCACCAGGTCTCGACGGTTCCCGCGGCAGGATGACACACGCTCGAGCCGCGCAGCTCCAGCGCCGAGTCGCCGCACGACGACATCCAAACCATGGCGAGCGCGCACGGCACGCTCAGCAGCACCTTCTTGCGAATCATGATGGTCCCCCTCGAGGCGATTGAAACGATCGCGGAGCTCGATGGAACTCCGTCCCCGCGCCACGGAAGAGCGTGTCGCGATGGGTGCCTTAGCAGCGTTGCGCCGCACATCCAATCCGAGCGACGGAGGCCTTCCGATGACGAATCCGATGGGGGGTTGTGGCGTGAGAGGAGCCCGCTGGCTGCGCCTGTATCCGCGGCGAGGGCCGCGGATACCCGGAACGAACTTCAGGTTGGGGGCATAGTACCTCGCCACAGGAGTCTTGACCGGTTGATCGCGGTCCTCGACCTCGATCTCGCCCCCGCGCCTCCTCGAATAGGCTTCGGGCCGAGCGCAGCTCAGCGTCGTCGCAGCCGCTCGAGTATCGCCTTCGCGGCGCGAGGATCGTCGAGGGCCTCGAGGATCGCCCGGCGCTCGGCGTCTTCGAGCGGCTCTCCCGACAGGTGCGCGAGGTGGTGGAGCACGCGGCTGAGCTCGACCCGCGGAGGGCGGCGTTGTGAGCGGTCGACCTTGGTCGGCGCCTCGGCGCGACGACGCTGACCAGCCCCGCGGCGCTCGCCGCCTTCCTGCCGCGCAGGCGTTCCCCGTCGCCCCGCTCGATGCTCGGCGGGATCGCCCGCGTCGCCCGACCACCCGCGCGGCGCCGACGCGCTCCGATCGCGTGGCGCGCGGAAGCGCCCCGGAGGTCGGCGCGCGACGCGGAGCGGCCGCCCGTCTCTCGTGGTGCTGGCGTCGATCGGGATCCACGCGGGCGCCCCGTGCGCGTCCTCGAGCAGCGCGAGCGCCCAAAGGTGGTCGGGCTCGGAGAGGTGCCCGCCGTCCATCACCCAGCCCGTGGCGAGCGCGGCGGGCACCCCGGCGCGCCGCATCAGCTCGCACGCGAGCGCGTTCAGCTCGTAGCAGACGCCCGCGCCGAGGTGCCGTCCGTCGCGCCCGGCGTGCAGCGCCGCGACGTGCACGTTCGCGCGTCCGCGCGTCGCGCGCGCGAGCCACCGCCCGACCGAGGCGTCTTCGAGGTAGGTGGGGTCGTAACGGTAGCGCGCGCGGACGAAGTCGCGGACGCGGCGCGCGCGCTCGAGCGCGCTCGCGGCGTCGTCCTCGAGCGCGCCCAAGAAGTCGTGCACCTCGTCGGGCAGCTCGTCGTCGGGCACGGTCCGCTCGAGCGCCGCCGCGGGCGTCGCGCCGGCCGTGAGCCCGTCGAGCGCGGGCGCGGGGCCCAACGTCACGCGGAGCGTGACGTCGCTGCTCTCCGCGAGGTGAACGGACGTGAGGGGCCCCTCGACGCGCAGGCGCGGATCACGACGGCCGAACGACAGCGCGGAGGGGCCCTCGTCGTGATCGACGACGATGGTGTCGAGCGCGCCGTAGTGTGGGATCGGCAGGAGAGACCTCCCCGCAGGAAGCCGCCCGCGCAGGGCGAGGACGCCCGCCTCGCCCCGCGCCGCAGGCACGTCGAGGGGCGCGGGCAACCAACGCTGCGTGCGGCGGTCGAAGCGGACACCGACGAGGTTGGGCGCGTAGGCCCACGGCGGCGCGAGCCGCTCGGGCGTGAACGCGAAGCCATACGTCGGCACCTCGCGTCGGCGCTCGACCCAGCCCTCGGTGGTCTCGAGCTGACCCTCGAGCCTCTCGCGAGCGCGAAAGAATGCCTCGTCACCCGCCGACGAGCGCTCGACGCCCGATGTTCGGGACCGCCCGCTGCCCACCGTCGACGCGCTCGGCGGCGGTTTGCTGCGCGGCCCCGCCGCCTCGCGCGACGTTCGCGCGTCCGAGCCCTGGGCGCGCGCCTCGTCGCGAGCGTCGCCAGCGTCGTCGCGAGCGCCCCGGAAGAACCGGCGCACGCGCGCCATGAGCCCCTCACCGCTCGCGATACGGCGCGGCGGGGGCGCGGGAGGCGTAGGCGCCTCGTCGACGTCGTCGATCGAGCGCAGCCAGGCGCCGAGCGCCTCGCGTCGCGCCGCGTCGTCGCTCAAGGCGTCCGCGAGGCGCGCGGGCTCCTCGAGCGCGATCGCGGTCGCGCGCAGCACGCGTCCGTCGATCGCTGCGTCCGCCTCGAGCGCGAGGCGCGGACCGGCGCCGAGCTCGAGCGTGACCTCGAGCGCGAGCGACTCGTGGACGACGAGCGCGTCGATCGGTCGGTCGGGGGCGAGGCGCGGCAGGTGCGGCGCGAGCCGCGCGAAGAGCGCCGCCGCGCGCGCGTCGAGCGCCGCCGCGACGCGCGGCGATGGCCGCGGCCCGGGCGTCACCCGCTCGAGCCTCGCGCGCTCCCCGAGGTCGGGCACCCCCGAGCGCGCGAGCAGCCGCGCGATCGCGGGGTCGCGCGCGAGCGGCAGCGGCTCGGCCACGTCGAGGGTAGAGGCGTCGAGGGCCACCGCCTCGAGCGCCGCGGCGAGCGGCGGCGGGCCCCACGTGCGAACGCGTGGATCATCGACGCGCAGCAGCGTCACCCGATCGCCGAGGCGGACGGCCACCACCGCGTTGGGAGGGAGCACCTCGTCGGGCGCGATCTGCGCGAGCCGGTCGAGGCAAGCGGGGACCCGCGCGCAGAGCGCGTCTTCATCCGCGCGCTCACCTGAGGGCTCGTCGCCGAGCTCGACCAAGAAGTCCACGATCATGCGCGCGTCCGGGCGCGCGGGGACGCCGAGCGCCCGCGCGAGGCGAGGGGTCGCGTTGCCGGCCGGCCAGTCGGCCCGCCGGGCGCCGAAGAGCGCGCGCGCCTCCGCGCGGGCGAGCTGCCCGGGGGCCCGCGCGACGCCCTCGTCATCGATCAAGCGGAGCCCGGCGAAGGCATCGCGCACGTCCTCCGGCGAGAAGCGGCGCTCGCCGAGCCCCTCCTCGAGCCACGCGAGCAGCGCGTCGGTCGGGAGGCGATCGCCGAGCGCCGCGACCAGCTCGCGGGGCTCGGCGGTCGCGATCGTCCGGAACCCGAAACGACCGACGACGCGCCCGTCGGCCTCTCCCTCCAACCCTCCCTCGCGTGATCCCCTCAGCAGCTCGACGATCGACGGATCTGGGAGCCGCAGGGCGCCGTTTCCCGGCGCACGCGAGCCCGGGCGCGCGGCAGCCGCGCGCCCGGCGGCCACATCCGACGACCGCGCGTTCGACGACCTCGCATCCGACGACCGCGCTTCCGACGACCGCCCGTCCGACGACCGCCCGTCCGACGACCTCGCGTCCGTCGACGTCGTGCCCGTCGACCTCGCGTCCGTCGACCTCGCGTCCGTCGACCTCGCGTCCGACGACCTCGCATCCGACGACCTCGCATCCGACGACCGCCCGTCCGACGACCGCCCGTCCGACGACCGCCCGTCCGACGACCGCCCGCCCGACGACCGCCCGTCCGACGACCGCCCGTCCGACGACCGCCCGTCCGACTTCCTCGACGCCGACGACGCGCCCGCGGCGTCGGCGTCGAGGACGACGCGACTCGCCAACGCCCCAGGGTCACCGAGGAGCTCCCGCAGGCGCGCGTCGGGCCAGATGAGCGCGTTGGGCGCGGCCAGCTCGCCTTCGAGGTCGGGGATCCAGGCGCGCTCGCGGAGGCCCCAGGCATCGACGAGCCGCGGCGTCGCGCGGGCCCGCGAGGCCACGTACCGCGCGAGCGCGTGCGCGGCCGCGCGCGGCAGGCGCGCCACGACGTCGAGCTTCTCGAGCACGCGCGCGTCGTCGAGCTCCGATCGAGCGCCGCAGGCCGCGAGCAGGCGACGGCTGGGGGCGTCGAAGGACGATGCGTCGATCGCTGGCGGCGGCGCGTCGAGGAAGCGTCCGGGGTCGACTGAATGTTCGCGCGCGAGCTCGGGTGGCGGCATCCACGCGAAGCGCGGCTTCTCCCACCGTCGCAAAGAGCCCCCTGCCGTGCGCTCCCAGACCGGCACCTCGAGGCGCGCCCGGACGCCGAGCCGACGCAGCCGCCGGTCGAGCGCCGCGTCGTCCGCGTCGTCGGCGCCGATCGCGCGCGAGAGGAAGCGGACGAGCTCGAGCGCGCGCTCCACGTCGTCCGCGGCAGCGGCCTCGTCGAGCGCGTCGAGCACGCGCTCCACGATCACCCGCCGTGTCTCGCGATCGAGCGCGTAGCGTGCGCGGAGCCAGTCGGCGACGTCGCGCGGCACCTCCGGGGAGAGCCCCCACCCGAGCCCGAGGTCCGGCACCTCGGGATCGAGCACGAGCTCGCGGAGCGCGCTCGGCGCCCCCGCGCGCGACGGGAAGACGCGCGCCGCCCCCAGGATCGAGCGCGCCTCCTCGTCGGCGTCCAGGGCGTCGCGCGCGTCGCGCAGCCACGCCACGAGCGCCGGGAGCGGGGCCGACGCCGTCTCGCGCAGCGCGTGCGCGACGCGCCGGACCGGCAGCGGGCGCACGCGCGGGCGCGAAGCCTCGGCGAGGAGCGTCGCCCACTCGGCATCGGCGAGCTCGCGCACGAGGGACTCGGCGGCGGTCGTCGGCCGCGTCGGCTGCACGCCAGCCGTAGGCTGCCGTGTCGCCCCCTCGGCGGCCGGAGGCGGACCCAGCCCGGCACCAGCCGAAGGCTCGTCCGCGGATGGCGGCCACGTCGGCTCCGCGCCGGGCGTCGTCGACCGCGTCGGCCCCGCGCCCTCGACGCCCGCGCCGTGGGCGCGAGCGGGCTCCGTCAGCGCCGCGAGCAGCCCGCGCGTCGGCTCGCTCGCCTCGAAGCAGACGCCGCGGACGAGCCGCGTCTCGACGTCCAACGTGAGCGGCGCGTCCGTCGCCCGTGCTCGGTCGAGGAGAGGCGCCGCGTCGAGGATGCCCGCCAGCGCGGCGATCGCCTCGCGAGACCGAAACGGCCTCGGCTGCGCGTCGAGCCGCGCGCCTGGGACGAGCGGGGCGTGCACGTCGGCGACGGTCGCAACGTCTGCATCGGGCGCGTTCACTCGCGTGCCGACCGCCGCGCGCGGCGACTCGAGCGTATTGCGCGCACCGACGCTCGGCCGAGGCGAGCTGGCGACCTCGTCGGGCGGTGGCAAGAGCCGCGCGGCCAAGAAGGCCGCCGGCGCAGCGCGCGGGAGCCCGAGCTCGAGCACGACGCTGGCGGCCTCGTCGTCGAAGAGAGAGGCATCGAGCCACGGATCGTCGGCGGTGGCGGCGAGCAATCGCCCGACGTCCGCCGCCAAGAGCAGCTCCGTCGCGGGACGGCGTGGCCCGCGCCGCGACGCGAAGAGCGGCAAGCTCGCGAGCGTCCTACGGGTCGCGTCGTCGAGCGCGTCCGGGTGTGCGCGCGCGAGCGAGAGCAGCGCCGCGGGGCCCGTCCGCAGCGACGCGGCGCGCCGCAGCACGTCGAGCGGGCTCGGCGGTAGCGATCCGAGCGCGTCGAGGAGCGGCGCGAGCCGCGCCTCGTCGTCCGTCGCGAGCAGTGGCCACGGTCCGCTCGAGAGCAGTGGCCGCAGCGCGCCCGCGCGGTGCACGGCGCGCTCGTCGGGCGCTCGCCACGCCCCGAGCGCCCGCGCCACGCCGCGGGTGTCGACGAAGAGCGGCGCGGCGGCGAGCGGCGAGAGCGAAGACGGCCCGAGCCGACGCGCCGCCTCCGCGAGCGCGTCGTAAAGCGCCGCGCGCAGCGCGGGGGAGCGGAGCAGGGGCGGAGCAGCGCTCGCCACGGCCGGGTCCGCTGCGCGACGGAGAGGCACGCGACCCCTCGCGCCCGTGCCCGTGGCAGCCGCGCGATCGTGCGCGTCCACGTCCACGTCCACGTCCACGTCCACGACGTCCACGACGTCCACGACGTCCACGACGTCCACGACGTCCACGACGTCCACGACGTCCACGACGTCCACGACGTCCACGTCGTCCACGTCCACGTCCACGTCCACGTGCGCGTGCGCGTGCGCGGGCGGGTCCGTCGCCGAACGCGAGTCCGAGTCCGAGTCCGAGTCCGTGTCCGAGTCCGAGTCCGAGTCCGAGTCCGTGTCCGTGTCCGAGTCC
>JAHBWH010000008.1 GCA_019637115.1 Myxococcales bacterium
CGAGGTGCTTGATGAGCACGCTCTTGCCGACGCCCGACGCCCCGATGATGAAGAACACCTCGCCGGTCGGGACGTCGAACGACACGTCTTGGAGGACGGTCTTCGGTCCGAACGACTTGATGATGTTCTTGAACTGGATCATCCGCCGAGGTGCCCGGGATCCTACGTGATTGGCCGCGCGGCGTCTCGCGGGTCCGAGCTCAGCCGTACACGAAAGCGGAACGAAAGGAGGCGGAGGCGCATCTCCGTTCGTACACTATGAGGATGCAACGACGCTCGTTCGCGATCGCGCTGCTGTCGTTCGCCGTCGCCGCGGGAGGCACCCTCGCGATCGGCGTCGCCGACGCGGAGGCGGCCGACACCTCGCTCAAAGACATGATGAAGAAGATGGGCGCGGTCGCCGCGGGTGACGACGCGAAGCCCCTCGCGGTGCTCTTCGTCGCGACGAAGGGCAAGTCGCGCGGCGACGCCGAGCTCGCCGGCTGGGACGCGATCGCCGAGAAGGGCCGCGTCGCGGCGGAGGCCGGCGATCTCGCGGGCGCGAAGGCGACGTGCGGCGAGTGTCACAAGGCGTACCGCGACAAGTTCAAGGCGAAGTACGGCTCGAAGGCGCCCTGATCCCCCGGCGTCAGTCGTCTCCGCCGTTGACCTTCGCGTTCGCGAACGTGCCGCCCGCCCAGAACCGGCGACGCTCGCCGCTCGTCTCTTGCCACGTCGTGACGAAGACGCCGTCGGCGGTCTTTCCGTCGTAGCGCGTGAGCTTCACGACGCGCGCGTCGTCGCCGTTCGCGATCATCGTCTGCTTCAGGCACTCCGCCGTGAGCCCGCGATCGGGCGCCTGGAAGTAGCCGAGGTGCGGACCGAACTTCTCCTCGTACACCACGCCCACCTGCGGCGGCATCGGGAGCACGAGGGAAGGCCCGAGCGCGCCGCCGACGGCGAGCAGCGTCCACTTGCGCTCCGAAGGATGAAGCGAGAGCTCGAAGCGGCGGAGCTGGAAGACGTCGCCGCCGACCGATCCGAGGACCTTGTCGGTCGGCACGGAGGCGAGATCGGGCGTCTTGGTCCACGTGAACGCGTGCTCGAACTTCGCGTACCGAACCTTGTCGTCTTCCTTGCACTCCGCGCGCGGTCCGGCGTCTTCGGCGACGGGAGGCGCGGTCGCGGCGCCGTCCTTCTTGCTGCATCCGGCGAGCAACCCGACGAAGAGGACCCACGGGACGCGTTTCATGGATCCTTTTACGGTGTAAGTTCGATCGATCTTCTCGCGGGAGTCGAATGAATCCGACGTCTCGGATCGCGGTGCCGGTGTTCGCTTCATTGTGGCATCTCACGTCGCTCGGTGCGATCGCTGGCTCAGGATGCGCGTTTCGCGCACCGTTCTCTCGCGTCTGGGAGGCGTACGTTCGCTCGGTTCTTTCCGAGTTTGGGGCCGTGGAGGACCTGCTGGTGAGAGAGTTCGCATTCGATCAAGAGATCGCACACATGGTGCTCGAGGACTGGGACGAGCGCGACAAGCGACAATGGCCGGAGGACGAAGCGGAGCTCGACGTCTACATCAGCTCTTGTGGAGGGACGCCTACCCGCTCCGCCGCGAACGCGGGCGGCCGGATGCAGCTCGTGGCGTGGGCGGCGGGGCGGCAGTTTGCAATGCTGCTCGAGGCGGCGCTCCTTGCGGAGCTCTCCTCGATCGCCCACGATGCGGGAGTTCGAGTCGCGCCAATCGAGCGGCTGCTCATGCATGCGCAACGTCTTGCCGGGTCCGCGTCTCCCTTTCGGGTGAACGATGCGCCGGCGATCCTACGTCAGGTGGCGCGTGAGTGGCTTCGTGAAGAGCCGTGGACGGTGCGTGACCATTCAGCGGAGGTCCGGGCGCGTCTTCGACAGTGGATGACTGAGCGCGAGAGCGCAGGCCAATAGGGACGAGTAGCGCGTTGCCTGCTCAACCCGGGAAGATCAAGAAGCCCGCGCCGGAGATGAAGAAGTTCAAGATGATGATCGCGAGCGACGTGTTCACCACGGCGCGGGTGGTGGCCCAGCCGACGCCCTCGGAGCCGCCGAAGGTCGAGAGGCCGCAGTAGCCGCTCACGATGGGGATCGCCGCGCCGTAGGCGACGCACTTGGCGAGGCCGATCGAGAGATCGCCGACGTCGACGAGCTGGATGTTGAAGAACGTGTGGAGCGGGACGTCGAACGCGAGGTACGCGGTGAGCGCGCCGGCGACGAAGGCGACCGTGCCCGACCAGACGATGAGCATCGTCGTCATGATCAGGCTCGCGAGGAAGCGCGGCTTGATGAGAAAGTCGATCGGATCGGCGGCGCACATGCGGAGCGCGTCGATCTGCTCGGTCACGACCATCGAGCCGATCTCGGCGGCGATCCCGGCGCCGACCCGGGTCGCGAGCGGCAACGCGCCCACCGAGACCGCGAGGTCACGGACGAGGAGCTTGAGGAAGGTCGCGCCGAGCATCGAGAAGTCGGGTAGGAGCTTTTTCGACTGAAGTCCGCTCTGGAACGCGATGATGGCGCCGATGAAGGCCATCGTGACGCACATGAAGAAGAGCGAGTCGTTGCCGACCGCCTTCATCTGGCGGGCGACCGAGCCGGGCTCGCGCTTGCCCCGCACGAGGTAGTGCACCGCTCGCAGCGCGAGGCGCGCGAGGTCCTTGGCCTCCGTGATGTTCTTGGCGAGCGCGGCGAAGAGGCCAGGGCTCTCGGCGTGGGTCGTCATCGGCGCGCGTCAGTCGAGCAGGAAGGTGGAGAAATAATCGGCGATGAAGATCCCGGCGGCCGCGCCGACGACCGAGGCGTTGACGGCCCGCCCGACGCCGGGCGCGCCGCCCTTGGTCGCGAGCCCGTAGTGACAGGACATCAGCGCGATGATGAGGCCGAAGAGGCTGGCCTTGATGATGCCGACCCAGAAGTCCCAAGGCTCGAGGCGCTCCATCGCGGACGCCCAGAAGAGGTTGGGGGAGACGCCGAGGAGGAGATCCGCCGTCAGGATGGCGCCGCCGAGCGCGATGGCGTTTCCGATGATGCAGAGCGCGGTCATGGTGACGACCATCGCGAGCACGCGGGGGACGACGAGGTAGCTCACCGGGTCGATCGCGAGCGCGCGGAGCGCGTCCACCTGGCTCGTGACGGTCATGGTGCCGAGCTCCGCGGTGTTGTTCGCCCCGACGCGGCCGTTGAAGATGAGGCCGATCAGCAGCGGCCCGAGCTCGCGGAAGGTGGTGAACGTCGCGGCCCAGCCGATGAAGGCCTTGGCTTGGAACTGCTCCACGAAGGGGGCCGCCTGGATGACCATGATGCCGCCCGTGAAGGCGGCGGTCGCCGAGACGATGGGCACCGAGCGGACCCCCATGCGGTGGAGGTTCCGGAAGAGCTCGTGACGGTCGAGCGCTCGGGGGTGCAGGCGCACGAGGATCTGGCCGGTGAGCAAGAAGACGCCGCCGACCTGCGCGGCGATGGCGAGCACAGCGACGCCGACGCGGCGCGGGATGGCGAAAGCGACGGACGCGAGGGGGCCGGCGTCGGTGGTGGTGGGCGGGGCGCTCATCCGCGAGGGACGCATGATGGCCGGGCCGGACCTGCGGTCGCAAGGGCGGCCACTCGTTCGGTTCCGTGTCGTCGTAGTCGTGGGGGAGGCGTTCGCGTGGCTCGTCGTGGTTGGGGTTCCGTCGGCGCGGGTACCGGCGAGTGAGGCGTTCGCGTGGCTCGTCGTGGTTGGGGTTCCGTCGGCGCGGTCGTACCCGCGGGTGAGGCGTTCGCGTGGCGTGTGGTCGTTTGGGGTTTCGTCGCAGCCGCACCCGGTGGTGGCGACGTTCGCGTTGCGTGTCGTGGTTGGGGTTCCGGTGCGGTCGCACCTTCCGGGGCCGGGGCCGCGACGGGGACCGGGACCGCGGCCGCGGTGGGGTTCCAGCGCTGTCGTACCCGCGGGCGAGGCGTTCGCGTGGCGTGTCGTCGTTTGGGGTTCCGTCGCAGTCGTACCCGTGGGTGAGGCGTTCGCGTGGCGTGTGGTCGTTTGGGGTTTCGTCGCAGTCGTACCCGCGGGTGAGGCGTTCGCGTGGCGTGTGGTCGTTTGGGGTTTCGTCGCAGCCGTACCCGGTGGTGGCGACGTTCGCGTTGCGTGTCGTGGTTGGGGTTCCGGGGTGGTCGCACCTTCCGGGGCCGGGGCCGCGACGGGGGCCGGGACCGCGGCCGCGGTTGGGTTCCGACGCGGTCGTACCCGCGGGTGAGGCGTTCGCGTGGCGTGTGGTGGTTGGGATTGGTGGTCGGTCGCACCTTCCGGGACCGCGGCCGCGGTTGGGTTCCCACGCTGTCGTACCCGCGGGCGAGGCGTTCGCGTGGTGTGTCGTGGTTGGGATTGGTGGTCGGTCGCACCTTCCGGGACCGCGGCCGCGGTGGGGTTCCGACGCTGTCGTACCCGCGGGCGCGGCGTGCGCGTGGCGTGTGGTCGTTTGGGGTTCCGTCGCAGTCGTACCTGGTGATGGTGGGCTGTCGTGGTGGTGGGGTGCGCGGTGGGCGCTCGTTCGGCGGGATGAACTCAAGCGCTTTCTCCGTGGTCGTTGAGGTGGGCGGTTGGGGTCGAGAGGTGGGGCTGGCTCGGCGAAGAGGGGTCGCTGGGGTTGAGACGCCGGGCGCTCCGGGGGTGCCGGGGCGTGGTCAGCCGGGGGGCGAAAGAGTCGCGCCAGCCGGCTGAATTGCTCGCTTCGTCTGCTCTCCGGCTGTCACGCCTCTTTCGCGTGGGTTGGGCATGACCACGCCCCGTCACCCCCTCCACGCCCTCCAAGTCTCTCATGAGCTGGTCGCTCTTCTCGGACCGCTGTTGCCGCGGCTCGCGTCGCGGGACCGCGCGCTGGCGGACCAGCTGCGGCGCGCGGCGATGAGCGTCGTGCTCGGTTCGAAGCGGAATCATGCACAACGGAGCGGACGCCAGTCCGCGGAGGTGCATGATTCCGCGAGACTGTCGGGTCCGCCTTGGCGGACCCTAGACGAACCTCAGCGAGGCGCGCGGTTACGCGCGCGACGACGGTCGGCGTCGGTCGCACTTCGCGGTCGCGCTCGGCTCGGCGTACGAGACGCAGGCGGCGCTGCGCATCGCGCGGGACCTGCGCTTCGTCGACGCAGCGCGCGCCGACGCGGCGCTCGTGCTCGTCGACCGCGTCTGCGGGATGGCCTATCGGCTCGCGGGCCGCCGCTGAGCGCGGGCGGCGTGGCGCGCGTTGCGTTTGCGCTTGCCGGGCGCGTTGCGTGTGCCGCGCGCGTTGCGTGTGCCGCGCGCGTTGCGTGTGCCGCGCGCGTTGCGCTACGGGCCACCGGCTGCGTCTCTGCTCGCGCAGGGCCTCACGGCGCAGCGAGACGAGAGCGCGGCCATCATGCTCGCGGGCATGTGCGGGTTCGACGGCGTCGGAACCCCACCGCGGCCCGCGCTCGAGGCGATCACGCTCGGTCAGTGCGGCGAGCTCGCGCTCGTCGAGGAGCGCGCGGATGGCCTCGGCGGATGTGCGGAGCCCGAGGGCGCGCATGACCTCGGCGGGGTCACTCGACGTGGTCATCGTAGCCTCCGAGGTCGTGCGGGATGACGTCGCGGTCGACGACGTGAGGTGCGAGCTCGACGGGCAGCAGACGCCTCGGCCTGGTCCGTCGTTGCTCGCAGAGGATGGCGAGCGCGCCGAGGTCGTGTCCTCCTCGTTCGAGCAGCTCGGTGACCGCCGCGGCGACGACGGGCGCGCCGTAGAGGTCGAGGAGCTTGTTCGTGCGCACCACGAGCGAGCCGACGTTGCGACGTCGTCGAGCCAACGACGCATCAGCTCGTCGGCGTGCGGGACCGCAGCGCGCAGGCGATCGCGTCCCTTGCCGTCGCGCGCGCCTGGCTTGTTCGCGATGATCGCGGCGCGGTGCGCGGGGTCTTCGACGAGGATGTTCTTGGCCCACGAGCGCGCGTGCCTGGCGACGACGAGGTCGCCGTCGAGCAGGCGCACCTCGGTGTCGCTCGCGACCAGGGTGAGCGTGCGATTCGCCGCTTCGGGCGGGACCGAGTAGCGGTTGGAGTCGAACGAGACGAGCGCGGTCTTGTCGGCGGGGACGCTCTTGACGAGGTCGGTCGTGAGCCCGCCGCCAGGCAGCGGGAGCAGACGCTGGCGCTCTTCAGCGAAGACCTCGGCGCCGGTGCGTTCGCGCTGCGTCGGGTGCCGCCGCTTCATCGCGACGTTCTCGAGGAAGTCGAGGAGCGCCGCGTTTCCGACCTCGATCGAGGGGATGACCCGCGCCGGGAAGAAGCGGGTCTTGAGGTAGCGGATGCTGCGCTCGACGCCGCCCTTGTCGGTCGGCTTGCGGACGCGGCACGCGCGCAGCGATACGTGCATCGCGCCGGCGAGCTCGACGAGGTCGGGCTGAAAGCGGATGGCGCCACCTTCGCGCGCGGCGATGATGCTCTTCGGGTTGTCGAAGAGCCACTGGTGGCTGACACCGCCGAAGTACTCCGCCGAGGTGCTGGTCGCGTTGATTCGTCGCTTCGGCGCTGGCGGACCAGGCCCGGCCGAAGGCGCCCCCGTCGACGGTGCCCCGGCCGCCGAAGGTGTGTCCACCGACGGTGCCGCGCCCGCTGAAGGCACGCCCGCCCCAAGTGTGGAAACAGGCACCAACTGAGTCGGCAAGCGCGGAGCGAGCCGCCGCGCTCGTCACTGCTTCTCGCGGAGACGCTCGAGTTCCGCGACATCGATGAGGTCTTTGGGTCGGCCCGCGGCGCGCTTCGCTCGGAGCAGTTCATCGAGCCCGAGGACGGGAATGCTGTGCCCGTCCACAGCGATCGACTCCGCCGACTTGATCGCTTCGTCAAAAGTGATCCCGGCGATGCGGTTGAGGATGTCGGCGCGCAGCGGCGCGACGCCAAACTGAAGCACGCCATCGTACGTTGCGAAGTCGTCGGCGCTCACCTCGAAGGACGCAAGGTGGGCTCCGAAACGTGCGAGCGCCGCATAGACGCGCTGGGCGTTCTCCGGGGTGGATCGCACTAGCACGTCGATGTCTTTCGTCGCGCGAACGTACCCGTGGTAGGCGACGGCGTAGCCGCCGACGATGATGAAGTGAGCCCCCGCTTCGTCGAGCTCGACGAGCAGATCTCGGAAATCGTCCGGAAGCTCGGTCACGACGCGGGCCAGGGCACGAATCGCACCACGACGGACCGCGGCACAAAGGCTGACGGTTCCCTCCGCGTGGCGAGCGACCAGGCCGCGAGGCTCAGTCGCGCGGTGAGCGCCATCGCCGCCTCGCCGCGCACCGTGTTGTCGACGGAGTCCTCCTCGAGAGTCGTCTTCCGGATCGTCATGGTCGCGCGCCGCGCTTCGGCGCGTGCAGCTCGCTGGGCGTCGTCGGGCATCGCCGTCAATGTACCAGGCCCACGTCGGGAGGGGTCCTCTTCTCGGACCGCTGCTGCCGCGGCTCGCGTCGCGGGACCGCGCGCTGGCGGACCAGCTGCGGCGCGCGGCGATGAGCGTCGTGTTGGTTCGAAGCGGAATCATGCACAACGGAGCGGACGCCAGTCCGCGGAGGTGCACGATTCCGCGAGACTGTCGGGTCCGCCTTGGCGGCCCTAGACGAACCTCAGCGAGGCGCGCGGGTACGCGCGCGACGACGGTCGGCGTCGGTCGCACTTCGCGGTCGCGCTCGGCTCGGCGTACGAGACGCAGGCGGCGCTGCGCATCGCGCGGGACCTGCGCTTCGTCGACGCGTCGCGTGCGGACGCGGTGCTGGCGCTCGTCGACCGCGTCTGCGCGATGGCCTACCGGCTCGCGGGCCGCCGCTGAGCGCGGGCGGCGTGGCGCACGTTGCGCTTGCCGGGCACGTTGCGCTTGCCGGGCGCGTTGCCCTCGCCACGAGCGTTGCGCTACGGGCCACCGGCTGCGTCTCTGCTCGCGCAGCGCCTCACGGCGCAGCGAGACGAGAGCGCGGCCATCATTGCTCACGGGCATGCGCGGGTACGACAGCGTCGGAACCCCACCGCGGCCGCGGTCCCGGTCCCCGTCGCGGCCCCGGCCCCGGAAGGTGCGACCGACCACCAACCTCAACGACGATGCGCCACGCGAACGCTTCGCCCGCGGGTACGACAGCGTCGGAACCCCACCGCGGCCGCGGTCCCGGTCCCCGTCGCGGCCCCGTGCGACCGCCCACCAACCTCAACGACGATGCGCCACGCGAACGCTTCGCCCGCGGGTGCGACAGCGTCGGAACCCCACCGCGGCCGCGGTCCCGGTCCCCATCGCGGTCCCAGCCCCGGAAGGTGCGACCGCACGGGAACTCCAACCACGAACGCCGCGCGAACGCTTCACCCGCGGGTACGACCGCGTCCGGACCCCACAGCGGCCGCAGTCCCGGTCCCCGTCGCGGTCCCGGCCCGGGAGACGCGACCGCCAACCAACCGCGACGGCCCGCGCTCAGCGGGCGTCGTCCACGGATCGCCGCGGCCCTTTCGCCTTGGACTGGCCGTCTTCGCGGCGCGCGTTGGCGCCGAGCGAAGCGTGCGTGACGCGCGGGGCATCCGCGCTCGGCGCCGGCGGTCGGGGATCGCCGACGATCAACGCGGGAGGTGCGCCGAGCCCGAGGAGCACGGCCGCTGCGGCGATCACGAGCCCCAGCCCGAGGAACGAGCCAAAGGAGATGACGGGGTGCGGTCGCGCCGTCGCGAGCACTGAGAGCACGGTGAGCTGGACGGTGGCGGGGGAGGGGAGCGCGAGTGCGTCGCGGGTGGTGGGACGAGGCCGCAGCGGCGTGCGCGGGACCAGGCGGTGCCGCCGACCGCGGGTGCGGCGAAGGCTCGCGCGCTCGGCCTCCGCGCGCTCGGCGGCGGCAGCGGCCGCGTACTCGTCGTCGAGGTCGTCGAGGTCGATGAGCTCGGCGAGCTCTCGGGTCTCGGCGACGAGCCCGCCGAGGCGCGCGGGATCGGTGTCGACGCGCGCGGACGCCGCGACGCGCGCGAGCTCCGCGCGGAGCGCCGTGGCGGAACGCGGTCGCTTGCGTGGATCGTCCGCCAGGGCGCGATCGACGAGCGAGGTCAACCGACGCGGCAGGTCGGGGCGTAGGCGCGCGAGCGGCTCGATCCTACGGGCCTCGGCCAGCGCGAGGAGGATCTGGCTGACCTTCATCTCGTCGAAGGGGGTCCGGCCGCAGAGCAGCTCATAGAGGAGGATGCCCACCGCCCAGAGATCCGAGCGCGCGTCGACCTCGGCGCCCACGGCTTGCTCGGGTGAGAGGTAATGGGGCGTCCCCACGATGGCGCCCGATTGGGTGAGCTTCGCGCTGCTCGGGGCGCGCGCGATCCCGAAGTCGATGAGCTTCACGCGAGGCGAGCCGCCCGCTGGGACGTGCAAGAAAACGTTCGCCGGCTTGAGGTCGCGGTGGACGATGCCGGCTGCGTGGACTGCCTCGAGGGCCGCGAGGACCTGATCGATGATCAGCAGCGCCTCGGGCAGGTCGAGGCGAACGCGATGCGTGAGCACGTGCTCGAGGTCGTTGCCCTCGAGCAGCTCCATCGCGAGGTAGGTGCGGCCGTCGGCCGCGCGGCCGTACTCGACGACCCGAAGCACGTTCTCGTGCTGCACCGCGCTCGCGAGCTCGGCCTCGCGCTCGAGGCGCGCCTGCAGCTCCTCCACGTTCGGTCCAAGCGGGCAGATGAGCTTGAGCGCGACGAGGCCGTGGCGCGGGTGCACCGCGCGCCAGACCTCGCCGCCGCCGCCCGCGCCGAGCCGCTCGATGAGTCGAATCTCCCCCAGCATGCGGCTGGTGTCTCCAGGATTCGTGCCAGTCGGTTGCGAGGCGAGTGTACGTTGGTTGCACAATCGGCGAGGATCTCACCCAGCGGACGCGGATCGTGGCCCGACGGAACCGTGCGCGTGCGGGCTCTGTGTGGCGCGCGTCGCGGTTGCCGCCTCGCTCTCGAGCCGGATTGGTGGGGTGCGGGCTGGACGGCGACCGTGCAGTTTGGACGAGGCGGCCGATGAAACGCAGCCGTCGTCGTGTCCGAGACACGCCGCGGTGTGGTCCCGGCCCGCGTCGAGGTCGCGGTCTCGCGCAAAAGCTGCAGCCGTGGTGTCCGTCGCGAGCGCTCGCCGACCAGAGGGCTACCCGCTCTCGAGGCGCTCGATCGCTTCGAGCGCCGGCTCGTGGCCATGAGTGCCAGCGAGCGCGCGAGTGAGTCCGCGGGCCGCGAGCCGTGCGGCCTGTGCGACGTAAGGGAGGGTCGCGACGTCACTCGGCAGCGCGAGGGCGAGCACCACGCTCACCTCGTCCGGGCGGACGAAGAGCGGGTCCTCGAGCACCAGCAACGCTGCGCCGAGCGGCCAGGGACCGCGCGCGACGGGCACCAGCACACCGTGACCGACGACCGCGCCGACCGCGCGTTCGTGGTCACGGAACGCTCGCAGGAGTGCTTGAGTGTCGCCGTCGAGGCGACCTGCGGCCATCTCGTGGATGTCGTCGAGCGATGCGCCCTCCACGCCGAGCATCACGCGGTTCGGAACCAGCATTGGTGCGAGCTGCGGGCTCGTTTGGGCGATGGGAAAACGCGCCTCCACGAAGCGGCGCACCTCGGTCCACTCCGCGGGGTCTAGGCCGCGGCGCACGAGCGCAAGGAAAAGGGCCGCCGCCTCTGGTGAACGTTCGACGTGCTCGGCGACCCATGGACCGATGCGACGCCCCACCTCGAGCAAAACGCTCGGAGGGAGCTCAAGGACCTCGGCCATGGCGCGGAGGCGCTCCGGGGTGGGATCGGCATCGTGACCGTGCTCGATGCGGCTCACGTACGCGCTCGACACGCCCAATCGACGCGCGAGGTCGCGGAGCCCCACCCCGGACTCCAGTCGGAGACGACGGAGCGCCAAGCCGACGTGGATCACGACACCTCTTCGCGCGTGCGCACGACGAGCACGGGGAGTTCGACGCGCTCGAGCAGAGGACACGCCGCGAAGGTGGATGCCAGACCGAAGGCTTGCGCGAAGGCGACCACGACGAGATGGTACGAGCCCCCGTCCAAGCGTTCCAGGATTCGGTCGATTGGGCGGTCGCGTGGCGCGAGCTCGAGCACGTCCACGCTGGCGCCCGCGTCACGCGCGATCGCGCCGAACCGGAGCCCGTCCTCCTCCGGGCCGCATCTCACGACCAGGACGCGCTCGGCGCGATCGAGCCGCTCCCCTCGTGTGAGCACGGCGACCGAGCACTTCGCACGTCGACGCAGCTCGTGGACCGCCGCGCCGAGACCTCGTTCGAACAGGCGCGCGTGGGGTGCGAGAACGATCCACGACGAGCGCTTCGCCTCCGCTTGCTGGAGCAGATCCTCGACCGGGTCGGTCGAGACGAAGCCGAGGGTCCGGATCTCGACGGCGAGGGCGCTCGCGATCGGCTCGAGCTCGTGCGCCAGGCGCGGGCTCGCGGGCGCGCGAACGCTCGGCGCCTCGCGCGGCTCGCGCAGGTGCAGCGCAGTGATCTCGCCCCCCCGCGCGAGTGTCGCGCCGAGCACGGCCTGCGCGCGGAGCACGCCTGGGTCGTCGATCCACAGGAGCACCCCGCCGGGGTCGCGCATGGGAGCGGGATCGTGGTTCGCCGACGCCGGCTCGGGCCACACGCGGGTCACCAAATGCAGCAGGGGGGAGGTGATGGCGGTCGTCAGCCAGGCGAGCGCAACGAGCAGCGTGAAGACGGACGGAGAGAGGATGCCGACCGAGAGGCCCACGTTGACCACGATGAGTCCGAAGAGGCCCCGCGCGTTGAGCAACACGCCGAGCCGGACCGCGTCGCGCGAGCAGACTCCGGACACGCGAGCCGCGACGAGAGTACCGCCGACCTTGGTCACCACCGCGACGAGCCCGAGCACGGCGAGGAGCGGGAGGCTGGCGCCGAGAGCGCTCAGATCCGTGCGGAGCCCGCTCGACGCGAAGAAGAGCGGGAGCAGGACGAGCACGACGAGGCTCTCCAGCCGATCGATGAGTCCGTCGGCGACGCGGCTCCGCGGGACCAGTGCTCCGGCGACGAACGCGACGAGCAACCCGTGCAATCCGAGCGCTTCGGCGGCGGCGACGCCTGCGAAGACCAAGACCACGGCGCCGACCACGGTTGAGTCGTGCGCGGTATCGCTCGCGCGATCGAGTCGGAGCAACAACGGGCGCACGAGCACCAACGCGACGCCGAGCGCGCACGCTGTCAGAAGTGTCGCGAGCGCGGTCGGCCACTCCGTGACGCGGACGAGCGCGACGAGCACCGAGAGCGCGCACCACGCCAGAAAATCTGCGGTCGCCGCCGACGCCATCGCGATCGCGCCGAGCTCGGTGCCGAGCAGCCGATGCTCGACGAGGAAGCGCGCAAGGACGGGGAACGCGGAGACGCCTATGGCGACTCCCACGAAGGTCGCAAAGAGCGCGGGCGGGGTGCCGGCCGCGTGTGCATCGTGCGCAAGCCAGCCCACGGTCACCCCGCCGATCGTAGGGACGAGGAACGACCCCAGTCCGATCGCGACGGGCACGCGAACGCGACCGCGGAGCATCGCGGCGTCGACCTCGAGCCCGACGAGGAAAGCGAACAAGAGCACGCCGAGGTTGCTGACGGTCTCGAGCGTCGGGAGGGAGCTTGCCGCGAAGAGCCAAGCGTGGCTCGAGGGAAGCGCTGCGCCGAGGATCGACGGTCCGAGGATCACCCCCGCCGCGATCTCAGAGACCACGAGGGGTTGCCCGAGTCGTCGTCCCAGCGCCCCGTGAAGGCCGCGTGCGACCACCAGGATCGCTACGACCTGGGCGAGCAAGCGCGCGAGATCGGGAGTGCCCACGACGCTCCAATAGCACGGCTTGACCACATCGTCTTCTGAATGATAAGTGTCCACTTATCACTCAGGAGCTCGCGTTATGCGCACATTTGTGGTCTATTTGTCATTGGTGGCCATACCCTTGCTGGGCCTCGTGCTCGTGATTCGGCATGGGTCGGGGCTGGAGGCGCCCCCCTCGCTCGGGGGCGCTTGGATCACCGAGCTCCGCCACGAAGACCTACGGGTCGAGGTCACGCAGTCGGGACGCTACCTGAGCGTTCGGATGGAGGGCGTCGTACAATCGCTCGAGCTCGTGCACGGCGACCAGCGGACGAAGATCCTGGTGGGCTCGGGGGATTGTGCGGGCAGCCTCGCGGAGCTCCGGCGGACGGATGGCGAGCTGGCATTGCTCGCGCTCGAGCGGACGTGCGACCTTCCCGAGCGCCTCGTGCTCAGGAGGGACGCGCGATGAGCCTCGCCGTCTTGCTCGTGCAGATCGCGGTGATCCTCGTCGTCGCGCGGATCGTCGGTTGGGTCTTCGGGCGGTTCGGCCAGCCGCAGGTCGTCGGGGAGATGGCGGCCGGGATTCTGCTCGGCCCGTCGCTCTTGGGCTGGCTCGCCCCGGATGTCTCTGCGTTCATCTTCCCGCCCGAGTCGCTCGACAACCTCGGGTCGCTGAGCCAGGTGGGCCTGCTGCTCTTCATGTTTCTCGTAGGCCTGGAGTTCGATCCGAAGCTCCTGCGCGGACGCGGTCACGCGGCGTTGGTGACCAGCCACGCGAGCATCATCGTGCCGTTCTTCCTAGGGTCGCTGCTCGCGCTGCACCTCTACCCGCGCCTGTCCGACGAGAGCGTTCGTTTCGACGGCTTCGCACTCTTCCTAGGCGCAGCGATGAGCGTGACGGCGTTCCCCGTGCTCGCCCGCATCCTCGCCGAACGCGGCCTGTTGAAGACGAAGATGGGCGCTGTGACGATCGCCTGCGCTGCGGTCGATGACGTCACCGCCTGGGCGATCCTCGCGGTCGTGATCGCGTTGGTGCGCGCGAGCGCCGCGCATGCGCCGCTTTGGGTGACGCTCGCCGGGACCGTCGTGTACGTCATGGTGATGCTCCTCGCCGTGCACCCGGCGCTGCGTTGGCTCGAGCGCCGGCATGACGAGCAGGGCAAGCTCGACCGGGTCATCAGCACGATCGTGTTCATCGGGCTGCTGGCGTCGGCATGGACCACCGAGCAGCTCGGCGTCCACGCGCTCTTCGGAGCGTTTTGCTTCGGGGCCGTGATGCCGAAGGCGCGTGGCTTCGTGCACGACCTGACCGAGCGACTCGAGGACGTGACGGTGCTCTTCTTGTTGCCACTCTTCTTTGCGAGCGCGGGGCTCCGGACGCAGATCGGCCTCGTCGACGGCGCCGAGATGTGGAGCTACTTCGGGCTCATCATGCTCGTCGCCGTCGGGGGAAAGTTCGGAGGCTCGGCGATCGCCGCGCGCCTGTCGGGGCTCGATTGGCGCGAGTCGAGCGCGCTCGGGATCCTCATGAACACTCGGGGATTGATGGAGCTGGTCATCCTCACGATCGGTCTTGAGATTGGGGTCATCTCCCCAGCGCTCTTCGCGATGATGGTGATGATGGCGCTCGCCACGACCATGATGACCACGCCGATCCTGGGGCTCCTCTATCCGTCGAGCCGGATGCGCGAGCAAGAGTCGGAGCCAGCGAGCGACGAGACGCGCGTGCTCGTGCCGGTCGCGCTGCCGAGCACCGGACCGGGGTTGCTGCGTGTCGCCCATGCGCTCGCGTCGGAGCTCGGCAAGATCTACCCGCTGCACCTGCGCGCGCCTGGGCACGTGCTGCACGCGGGCCTCGATGACGACACGCCGCCCGACGAGGAGCACGCGCTTCGTCCGCTCGTCCGCGAGGCCGAAGCCCTCGGGGTGTCGGTTCGTCCGCTCGTCTTCGTCGCGCCGGACGCGGCGGGCGAGATCGTCGAGCTCGCGCGCATCAAACGCGCGCAGTGGGTCGTGATGGGGTGGCATCGTCCGCTGCTCACTCCGCTCGTCACGCACGGCATCGTCGGCGGCACCGTGCACGAGGTGCTCGAAGGAACGAGGGCGGGGGTGGCCATCCACGTGGAGCGTCACCATCGCCCTTGGCGGCGGGTGCTGGTTCCGATTCGCGACGACCCGCACGATCGCTCGGCCCTCGATGTCGCGTTGGCGCTCGCGAGGCGCGACCGCGAGCTACGTCTGCGGCTGCTCGACATCGAGGGGGCGAACGGGGACGCGCTCGCGCTCATCTCGGATCCCGAGTTGGTCGGGCGTGTCGAGGTCGTGCGCGCAGAGGGGGCGGAGCCGATGGACGCGGTGGTGCGATTCGCGGAGGGGTGCGATCTGGTCGCGCTCGGTGTCTCGCGCACCTGGGGTCTCGAACGTCAGCTCTTCGGGATCCGTCACGAGCGCCTCCTCCGCGAGACGTCAGCGTCGCTGTTGCTCGTGCGCGCCGGCGGGGTGAGCGCGTCGCCCGTGGCCGAACGAGCGGTTGTCGAGCACGCGGCGTGAGGCCACCCCGCCGCAGTACTCACAACCGAAGTTCGGTCCGGGTTGCCGTGGATGATCGGCGTGGAGGTCGTTTGCCGCGCCGACGAAGGGCAGGCCGAAGCCCATTCGACGAGGTCGTCGACCGAGATCGGGGTCGAGGGCCGCGGATACCCGGAACGACCTTCGGGTTGGGGCACTAGACGAGCCCGGCGGAAGTCGAGCACCACTAGAGCGCGTCCGCGTCGTCGCCCCAAGGCTCGGGTGGAGGCGGCGGGAGCTCCTCGGTCGCGGGCACGATCGCGACCGCGACGACGGCGGCGTCGCCGCTGACGGCGAGCCGCGCGCCACGGCTCGACTCGAGCGGCAGCGAGATCTGCGTGTCTCCGTCCACCTCGGCGTGCTCGCCGCCGACGGTCAGCGCGCCTCGCCCCGTGGCGAGGACGACGACGCGGGTTGGGCCCGTCGGGCCGGCGGTCGGCAGGAGGAGCGTCGCGCCTTCGCCAGGGACGCAGCCCGCGGCGTCACAGCGCCAGGTGCCGCCGCGCCCCGCGCGGCGAACGTCGAGGCCGCCGCCACCACGCTCGAGCTGACCTGCGTCGAGCAGGAGCCGCACGCCACCCGGCACCGGGCGGTCCATGCCGAGGAAGCGGCGCGTGAGCGTCGCCGCCCGTCGGTCGCCGAGCGCGAAGAGCGCCGCCGCGTGCTCACCGCGCGCGCCGAGGTAGCGCTCCCGCGCAAATGCTGCGGCGATCGCGTCCGCTGCGAGCGGACCGCCGACCGCGCCGAGCGCGCGGATCGCCTCGGGCCGCAAGCGCACGTCCTCGAGCAGCGCCGCGAGCGTCGCGACCGCGCCTCGGTCGCCGAGGGCGCCGAGCGCGCGGATGGCGGCGACTCGGTCGGCCTCGTCGGCCTCGTCGTCGACGGCGAGCCGACGCAGGGCCTCGACGCCCGCGGCGTCCCCTCGATGCGCGAGCGCGAGCGCGGCGCGGCGCGCGCGCTCCTCGTGGCCGTCGAGCGCGCCCCGCGCGGCGGTCGCGGCGTCGTCGTCGCCGAGCACGAGGCTCGCGATGGCGGCCTCGGCGCGGACGTCGCCGTCTTCGTCATCCCAGAGGCGGGCGAGGGCGGGCTTCGCGGGGAGGTGCTCGAGCTCTCCGAGCGCTCGCGCCGCCGCGGCGCGCACGGGGGGGCGCCGCGCGCGGAGCAGCGGGACGAGATCCTCCGCCGCGCCGACGTCTCCGAGGGCGGCGCGAGCGAGCGCCGAGGGCCACGCGGCGTCCCCCTCGAGCGCCATCGCCTCGACCTCGGGGACGCTCGCCAAGAAGCGGCGTAGCCCCGCGTGAAGGCGCGCGACGTCGCCCGCGCGCTCGCGCGCGACGTCTCGGAGCTCGCCGGGATCGTCCACGAGGTCGAAGAGGCGGCACGCGGCGCCGTCGCAGACGAGCTTGAGCGCGCCGTCGGTGACCATGCGCTGCGTGCCGATCGAGGCGAACGCGAGCGGGGGAGCCGCCTCGTCGTCACCTGCGAGCACCGCGCCCAGGTCGTCGCCCCGCATCCGGGCGTCGCGGGGGATCCCGAGGGCCGAGAGGAGCGTCGGCGCGAGGTCGACGAGCTCGACGGGGGCGTGTGTCGATCTCGGCGGGGCGACGTCGGGGGAGGACCAGAGGAGCGGGACGCGCACCTGCTCGTCGTAGAGCGTCGTGCCGTGGTACCAGCCGCCGTGATCGCCGAGCTCTTCGCCGTGGTCTGCGGTGATGATCACGGTCGAGCCGGGCCGACGGCGGCGGAAGAGCGCGACGAGCTCGCCGATCGCGTCATCGACGGCGGCGACCTCTCCCTCGTAGCGGGACACCGTGTCGTCTCCGCGGGCGAAGCGCTCCGGGGGGTCGTAGGGCTCGTGCGGCTCGAAGAGGTGGACCCACACGAAGACCGGATACGAGGGGTCGACCTCGTCGAGGTAGGTGTCGACCTGCGCGACCCGATGCGGCGCCTTCGCGAACATCACCTTGCGGTACTCGAAGCCGAAGGCGCGGCGCGAGAGCCCGGCGAAGCGGTGCGCGTCCACGAAGAAGATCGCGGGCGGATAGAACGCCGCCGTGCGGTACCCGTAGTCACGGAGCAGCTCGGGGAGCGCTGGGTGGTCGCCGTGCGCGCCACACGCAGCGTCCTCGGCAGCGTCGCTGTGCGCACTCGGTCCGGCACCGCGAGCCCGCGCGCACTCGTCGCTGCGCGTTCGCTCGAGCTCGAGCACCTCGCGCATGAACTTGCCCGTGAGCATGCTCGTGAGCGCGTAGGACGTGTGCGGCGTCGGCGTGTACGCGCGCTGGAAGACCACCGACTCGTCCGCGAGCGCGTCGAGGGCCGGGGTGAGCCCGGGGGGGCCGCCATACGCGCCGAGTCGGTCCGCGCGCAGCGCGTCCACCGTGATCAGCAGGATGTCACGCCCGCGAAGGTCGATCCCCTCGCGCGCGGGTCGCGGCGTCGAGGCAAGGTCCGCCGCGCGCTCCTGGCTCGGGATCGGCCTCGGCGGCACGAGCGCGAGCAGCTTGCCGGTGACGGGCGCGCGCGTCCGCGCGACGAAGCCCGCGTTCGGCGCGCGATCGAGCACCCACAGCGCGGGGGCGACGGCGCCGACGGCGGCCGCCGCGATCAGCAGCTTCCCGAGGCGCAGCGGCCAGAGCGATGAGCGCGGGCCGAGCGGCGCGAGCTGGACGGCGGCCAGGGCGGCGGCGAGCGCCAGCAGCGCGAGGCCGACGTGGAAGGCGGGATAGAGCCTCGGGAGCACGAAAGCGTCGACCGCCATCGCGAGCGCTGCGACGCCTCCGAGCAGCGCGCTCGCCCACGCACGCGGCGGAGAGGCCGCGATCTTCTTCGCCACGTAGGCGACGGCGAGCGAGGTGAGCACGGCGCCGCCGATCACCACCAGCTCGCGCCAGGAGGCCGTCGCGACGCGGCGTCCGCTCGTGACGCTCCACCCGAGCGCCGCCGAGACGAGCCCAGTGAAGCCGCCGAGCACGCGTCCGAAGGTGCGGAGCGGGTCGTCGGATCGGCGCTCGGCGAAGCGGCGAAGTGCGGCGAGCGTCGTCCACCCGGCGAGCGCGACCGTGACGCACGCGGGCAGCGCCGCGATCACGAAGCGCCAACGCTCGGCGTGGCCGAGGAAGAGCGACCAACCGCCACCCAGGGTCAGGGCGATCTCGAGCACGCCGAGCCCGAGGCCGGCGAGCATCGGTCGACGTAGATCGAACGAGGGCCGGGCCAGGCGTTCCACGAGGCGGAGGCGGAGAGCGGCGCGCGCGCCGTCAGCTCTCCCAGCGGATGTCGACGACCTCGTAGGTGCGGACGCCGCCGGGGACCTTGACCTTCACCTCGTCGCCGACCTCGCGCCCAATCAGCGCCTTCGCGACGGGCGAGGTGACGCTGATGGTGCCGGCGTCGATGTCCGCCTCGTCGGCGCCGACGATCTGGTAGGTGACCGTCTTGTCTTCGTCGATGTCGTCGAGCTCGACGATGGCGCCGAACTTCACGCGCTCGCCGCCGAGCGCGGCGGGGTCGATGACCTCCGCGCGCGAGAGCCTGTCTTCGATCTCGGCGATGCGCGCCGCGACCATGCCCTGCTTCTCCTTGGCCGCGTGGTACTCCGCGTTCTCGCGGATGTCCCCGTGGTCGCGGGCGACGCCGATCTCCTGAGAGATCTTGGGCATCTCGGCCTTGAGGCGGGCGAGCTCGTCCTTGAGGGCGGCTTGGCCCTTGGGCGTCATCGGTACTCGTTCCATGAGATCGGTGGGCTTAGCAGCCCCGGCGGGAACTTCCAGGGATCTCCGCATCGAGCGCGCACACCCCCGTGCACCGCGTGCCGGTCACCGGAAGCGGACGTTCTGGTGGTACTCCTGGAGCGAGCGGACCTCGAAGGGGCCCTCGGCCATGCGCTCGATGGCCGCGACGGCGGCCGACGCGGCGGCCACGGTCGTGAAGTAGGGGATGCCCGCGAGCAGCGTCTCGCGTCGCAGCGAGCGGCTGTCGCGGATGGCCTCTGCGCCTTCCGTGGTGTTGATGACCATGCCGACGTCGCCGGCGCGCAGGAGGTCGACGATGTGGGGGGAGCCCTCGAGGACCTTGTTGACCCGGCTCGCTTCGACCCCGTTGCGCGCGAGCGCCTCGCGGGTGCCGCCCGTGGCGACGACCTCGAAGCCGAGCTCGCGCAGGCGGAAGCCGAGGTCGCACGCGGCCTGCTTGTCGGCGTCGCGCACGCTGAGGAAGACGCGCCCCGAGCGGGGCAGGTCGACGTTCGTCGCCCAGATGGCCTTGAGGAAGGCCTCCGGGAAGGTCTCGCCGACGCCCATCACCTCACCCGTCGAGCGCATCTCGGGCCCGAGGATGGTGTCGACGCCCGGGAACTTGTGGAAAGGGAAGACCGACTCCTTGACGGCGACGTGCTGTGGCCACGGCTCCTTGGTGAAGCCGAGCTCGTCGAGCGTCTTGCCCGCCATCACCTTCACCGCGATCTGCGCGAGCGGCACGCCGGTCGCCTTGCCGATGAAGGGCACGGTGCGCGACGCGCGGGGGTTGACCTCGATGACGAAGACGCGGCTGCCGCGGACGGCGAACTGCACGTTCATCAGGCCGACGACGCCGAGCTCGAGCGCGAGCGCGCGCGTGGAGCTCCGGATCGCGCCGAGCACCTCGGGGGGCAAGGCGTGCGCGGGCAGGACCATCGACGAGTCGCCGCTGTGGACGCCCGCTTCTTCGATGTGCTGCATCACCCCGCCGATGACGACACGCTTGCCGTCGCAGACCGCGTCGACGTCGACCTCGATCGCGTCCTCGAGGAACTCGTCGACCAGGATGGTCTGGGTCTCGGCGTCCTCGACCGCCTCGAGCGCCTTCGAGAAGTACTCCCGGAGCTCGTCGTCCGAGTGCACGATCTCCATCGCGCGGCCCCCGAGCACGTAGCTCGGCCGCACCACGACGGGGTAGCCGATGCGCGCGGCGACCTCGAAGGCCTGGGTCATGCCGCGGGCGATGCCGCCGTCGGGGCGCCGCAGGCCGAGCTTCTCGAGGATCTCGTCGAAGCGTTCGCGGTCCTCCGCGCGATCGATCGCGTCGGCGCTCGTCCCGAGGATGGGCACCCCCGCGCGCGCCAGCGGCACCGCGAGCTTCAGCGGCGTCTGCCCGCCGAGCTGCACGATCACGCCTTTGGGCTTCTCTTCGCGGACGATCGCCATGACGTCCTCGAAGGCGAGCGGCTCGAAGTAGAGCCGGTCGGAGGTGTCGTAGTCGGTCGAGACCGTCTCGGGGTTGCAGTTGACCATGATGGTCTCGTACCCGAGCTCTTGGAGCGCGAAGGCCGCGTGGACGCAGCAATAGTCGAACTCGATGCCTTGGCCGATGCGGTTGGGGCCACCGCCGAGGATCATCACCTTCTCGCGCTCGGTCGGCGCTGCTTCGCTCTGCTCGCCCCAGGTCGAGTAGAGGTAGGGCGTGAGCGCGACGAACTCGGCGGCGCAGGTGTCGACGCGCGCGTAGATGCGCTCGACGCCAGCGCCCTCGCGGGACTCTCGCTGGGCGGCGACGGGCTCGTCGCGGAGGGTGGCGATGCGCGAGTCCGAGAAGCCCATGCGCTTGGCGCGCGCGAGCTCCTCGACCGCGAGCGGGCGCCCCTTCGTCGCCTCGAGCGCGCGCTCTTCGTCGACGATCTCGCGGAGCTGGCGCAAGAACCAGCGATCGATCCAGGTGGCCTCGTAGAGCTCGTCCTCCGTCGCGCCGACACGGATCGCGTCGACGACGTACCAGAGGCGCTCGGCGAGCGGCGTACGGATGATCTCGAGGAGCGCTTCGCGCAGCTCCTCCGTGGTCGCCTCCGGGCGGTCGCCGAGGAGCGCCAGCGGGCGGACGAGGTCGACGACCTCGCCGGTCGCGCGCAGGACGCGGAGCTGGTCTCGGACGTCTCGGTAGTCGACGCGGCCTAGCAGCGAGGAGAGGCCGTCACGGCCGATCTCGAGCGAGCGCGCGGCCTTCTGCAGCGCCTCCTTGAAGGTCTTGCCGATGGCCATCGACTCGCCGACCGACTTCATCTGCGTGGTCAGGCGCGGGTCGGCGCCGCGGAACTTCTCGAACGCGAAGCGCGGCTGCTTGACCACGACGTAGTCGATGGTCGGCTCGAAGGCGGCGCTCGTCCCGGTGATGTCGTTGCGGAGCTCGTCGAGCGTGTAGCCGACCGCGAGCTTCGCGGCGATCTTGGCGATCGGGTAGCCCGTGGCCTTCGAGGCGAGCGCGCTCGAGCGCGAGACGCGCGGGTTCATCTCGATGACCAAGAGCCGCCCCGTCTTCGGGTCCACCGAGAACTGGATGTTCGAGCCGCCGGTGTCGACGCCGATCTCCGTGATGATCTTGCGCCCCGCGTCGCGCATCCGCTGGTACTCGCGATCGGTGAGCGTCATCGCGGGCGCGACGGTGATCGAGTCGCCAGTATGCACGCCCATCGGATCGAAGTTCTCGATGGTGCAGATGACCGCGAAGTTGTCGGCGCGGTCGCGGATGACCTCGAGCTCGAACTCCTTCCAGCCCAGCACGCTCTCCTCGACGAGGCACTCGTGAACGGGGCTCTGTTGGAAGGCCCAGCGGATCGCGCGGTCGAAGTCCTCGCGACGCTCGACGATGCCGCCGCCGCTGCCGCCCATGGTGAGCGAGGGGCGCAGGATGATGGGGAAGCCGATCTCCTCCGCGGTCGCCCAGGCGTCCTCGACGGTGCGGCACGTGCGCGCCCGCGCGCACTCGAGGCCGATCTTCTCCATGGCCTGCTTGAAGAGCTCGCGCTCCTCGGCCTTTCGGATCGCGTCGACGCGCGCGCCGATGAGCTCGATGCCCAGCCGCTCGAGCACGCCGCGATCGTGCATCGCGAGGGCGAGGTTCAGCGCCGTCTGACCGCCGAGGGTCGGCAGCACCGCGTCCGGGCGCTCGCGCTCGAGGATCCGTTCGAGCACCTCCGGTGTGAGCGGCTCGACGTAGGTGCGATCCGCCATTTGGGGATCGGTCATGATCGTCGCCGGGTTCGAGTTGACGAGGATGACCTCGTAGCCCTCCTGGCGGAGCGCCTTGGCGCCCTGGGTGCCGGAGTAGTCGAACTCGCAGGCCTGACCGATGACGATGGGTCCGGAGCCGATGAGCAGGATCTTCTGGAGGTCGTCGCGTCGCGGCACGTGTCTACCATCCGACCCACGATGGACCGTGGGATTGGGGGGACGCGAAGCCGCGAGGATGCGGCCCCGGGGGCCCGCCATCCGCGGACCCGCGCGGGCTTATCAGAGCGCGGTGGGGCTCGCAAGCGCGGCCGCGATCAGCGCGTCGCGGCCCTCGAGATCGAGGGCGCGCGAGGTCGGGCCCGTCGGCGTCAGGCGCAGCGTGAGCGCGGGCGCGCCGAGCGCGTCGACGAAGCGCTCGCCCCACTCGACGCAGACGATCGCGGCGCCGCTCCGCAGGGCGTCGCCGAGGTCGAGGTAGTCGAGCTCGTCCGCGTCGCCGAGCCGGTAGAGGTCGGCGTGCACGAGGGGCGGCGAGGCCTCGGGGTATTCGTGCACGAGCGCGAAGGTGGGGCTCTGGATCGGGATCTCGTCGGGCACGCCGAGCGCCCGCGCCAGCGCGCCGACGAAGAACGTCTTGCCGGCGCCGAGCCCACCCTCGAGGAGGACGAGGTCCCCCGGCTGGAGCGCCGCCGCGAGCGCGCGCGCGAGCCGGATCGTGGCCGCCTCGTCGACCAAGTCGAGACGCGCGCTCATGGCCCCCCACGAGCGCAGGACCCCGACTCCTCCACGTCGGCCTCCGACGCGGACGCAGCCCCGGACGCGGCCCCGGACGCGGCCCCGGACTCGGACCCGGACTCGGACTCGGACTCGGACTCGGACTCGGACTCCTGGACCGCGTGCGCCTCGATCCTCCGAAACGACTCCATCAACGCGGCGGCGACCTCGGCCGGCACCCCGAGGAAGGCCTCGTCGTAGCGGATCGGCGGCGCGTCCACGCGGTCGATGCGGAGCTTTCGCGCCTCGTGCCGGCCCTCGAGCAGCGACCAGCCGACGCGCGTCTCGACGCCGATGGACGGCACGTCCCGCCACCGCGCGCGCAGCACCCCCGCGCGGGTGCGAAGGAGCGCCTCGTGCGACGTGAGGACCAGGGCGAGGCCGCGGCGCGGCCCGACGTGCCGCCAGGTCGACGCGATCCAGAAGAGCGGGATGGCGACGGCGACGGCAATCGCGAGCGCCGGCAGCAAACCGAGCGAGACGTCGCTCGGGAGCCGGAGCGTCGCCTCCGCGAAGACGACGCCGAAGAGGAGCGCGGCGTAGGGACCGCGTCGCAGCCAGCCCGCGCCGTGGCGGATGACGGCCGCGCCCTCGGCGGGACGGCCGGCGGCGGCGGCGTCGTAGAGCGCGCTCGGGAGCGCGCTCGGGAGCGTGCGCCCGCTCGATCGCGGCGACGCGGTCGCGGCGCTCGGGCTCACGGGGCCAGCCCAGCGCATCAGGCGCTCCGCGAGGAGGCCGGGGGTCTCGAAGACCGGCGGGAGCGCGAGGAGCGCGCGCCCATCCGTTGCGGGTCGGCGGAGCACGTACACGGGCACGAAGCGCGCGCTCGCGCGGCGTCCCCAATCGCCCGGCTCGACGATCCCGAGCACGTCGGACCGGTTGACGTGTTGCTCGCCGTCGGGGGTGCGGAGCCAGAGGCCGTCGCGCGTGAGCACGAGCGCGTGCCGCCGCGCAGAGAGGGCCAGCCGCCAGCGCGGGAGCCAGCGCGCGAGCAGGATCACGGCGCGCGCGCTCACGACGACCGCGAGGAAGCGGAGAGGCATCGCCAAGCGATCGAAGGGGTTGCCGCTCTCGAGCTCGCGGAGGATCGCGCCCGCCCACAGGGCCCCCGCCGCGAAGACGTTGAGGAGCGTGCCGAGCCCAGCCGAGTCGAAGAGCGGCGGACGACGCACCGGGACGACGTCGACGTCGTCTGCGTCGCTCCCGCGAGCTGCGGCCTCGCGCGCGCTCCCCACCCAGGACGGCTCGCTCGCGCTCACGGCGCGCCTGCGTCGCATCGGAGGGCGGCGTCGCGGTGGCCCTGACATCGCTCGGTCGCGCGGCGGCAGCGCAGGTCGAGGTCCGCGTCGCGCGTCTCCTCGGCGATCGCGCAGAGGCGCGTCGCCGCTTGGCAGCTCCGCTCGGCGTGCTCCCTCGCGTCCGGGCAGGGGCCCTCCAGCGCGTCGCGCTCGGCCTCGTCCTGTACGGTCTCTTGTCGCTGCGCTGCCTCGAAGTGAGCGTGCGTGGCGGGCGGAGGGCTCGAGGCGCCGCATGCCATCGAGCCGACGACGAGCGCGAGGACGCGCAGAGAGGGGAGCGCTCGGAGGACCACGGGGCGTCCGTACCGGAGGCGACCTGCGAGGGCAAGCGGCGCGACTAGAGCGGAGGCGTGTCCGTGTCCGTGTCCGTGTCCGGTCCGTGTCCGGTCCGGGTCCGGGTCCGGGTCCGGTCCGGGTCCGGTCCGGGTCCGGGCCGGGTCCGGGGCCGGGTCCGGGTCTGGGTCCGGGTCTGGGTCCGGGTCTGGGTCCGGGTCTGGGTCGGTCCGGGTCGGTCCGGGTCTGGGTCCGGGTCTGGGTCCGGGTCTGGGTCCGGGTCTGGGTCTGGGACTGTGGAGAGGCGTGGCTGCCGCTCCCTCGTCGCGGACATGCGGGAGCACCCCGCCGAGCTGGCTGTCATCGGACGCTGGTCGCCCTGCGACGACCAGGAAAATTCCGCTGCCCGGCGAAGCCGCATTGACCGCTGGCCTGGTCGTCGCGTAGCACGGAGCGTCGTGCCCCTCGTCAACCACGCGCAGCGCGAGCTCCACTTGAAGGTCGTCTATTACGGCCCCGGGCTCGGCGGGAAGACGACGAACCTCGAGCACATCCACCGGCACACGCGGCCCGAGCATCGTGGGAAGCTCGTCTCGCTGATGACCGAGGCAGAGCGCACGCTCTTCTTCGACCTGCTCCCCATGGAGATCGGGCTCTTCCGCGGCTACCGGGTGCGTCTGCACCTGTGCACGGTGCCGGGGCAGATGGCGCACGACGCGACGCGCCGTCTCGTCCTTCGCCACGTGGATGGCGTCGTCTTCGTCGTCGACTCGCAGGAAGGGCGCGAGGACGCGAACCTGGCCTCGATCCGCAACCTCGCCGAGAACCTCCGCCTCCAGGGCGACGATCCGGATCGAATCCCGCTCGTCGTCCAGTACAACAAGCGCGACCTACCGAGCGCGCTGCCCCTCGACGAGCTCCGCGAGCAGCTCGCGGTCCCGGCGGACATCGTGCAGCTCACCGCCTCCGCCGCGACGGGGGAGGGTGTCTTCGAGACCCTGAAGGCGATCACCAAGGTCTGCCTCAAGGCGCTCGCCGACCCGCGGACCCTACCCGAGGGCCGCTCGCCCTCCATCGTGCCCGGTCGTCGCGCCAGCATGTACCGCGCCGCCGAGGCGCCGGTCGTCTCGGTCGAGATCCCGAAGGCGCCCGCGGTCCCACGCTTCGACGACGAGTGACCCGGAGCGCGCCCCGAGGCGCCAACGGGTGGCGGCGTGCCCGCTGGACGGCGACGTCGTCGCGCATCATCACGATCGCGCTCCTCGTCGCGGCGGCGTCGCCGCTCCCCTGGGGATGAAGCTCGGCGCCTCGTGCTGTGCTGGGCGAGTCGTCAGGGCCGCTCATGCTGGGTCGAGTCGTCGGGGCCACCCGAGGGCGGGACCGAGGGGAGTGCAGCCAGCGACGAGAGCGACGGCACCTCGAGAAGCCGCGGCCTCAGCCTCAGGGCCGCGCTTGCTCACGACCCCTCACGCACGCGCCGACCAGCGGGAGCCGTCGTGGTGGACGCGCCCTTCGGCCGCGAGCTTGTCGAGGTGCGCTCGAAGCGAGAGCCGGGCGAGGGGCCAGACCGCTGGCGGGGCGTCATCGTAGACCAACGAGAGCAGCTCCTCGTCCATCGTCGCGCCATGTGCTTCCAGCCGCGCGAGCACCTTCGCCTCGCGCGCGAGGCGGTGAGTGATGTAGTGCGAGAGGAGGGCGTGGGGCGTCGCCAGCACGCCGCCGTGGGCGGGGAGGAGCTTGCGGAATCCAGCGTCGCGCAGCCGCTCGAGGGAGCGGAGGTAGGCGGCCATGTCGCCTTCGCTGGGCTCGACGAGGATCGTCCCGACGCCCGCGACCATGTCACCGACGAGCGCCGTGGACGACGCCTCGTGGACGAAGCAGAGGTGGCCCGGGGCGTGGCCCGGGGTGTGAACGGCCCGGAGCGTGTGGCGGCCGAGCGCGACCCGCGCGTCGTCGTCGAGGGTCTCGTCGACTGGCGCGCGAAGGCGCGCGGCTGTCTCCGCGTGGGCGATGAGGGGCACGCCGAGCTCGCGCGCGAGGTCGGCCGCGCCGACGTGGTCGTGGTGGTGGTGCGTCGCGAGCACCGCGACGATTCGCCCGCCGCGGGCCCGCCGCGTGGCCGCGATCCAGCGCAGCAGGCGCTCGCGCTCGCTGCGCTCGACGGGCGCGGGCTCGACGAGCACGAGGTCGTCGTCGCCGACGAGGAAGGCGTTCGTGTGGGTGGCCGGGGGCAGGGTGGGGGTGCGAACCGGGAGCATCCGTACGCCCTCGCAGACGTGCCAATCGTCGAGGAGCGGGTCGGCGTCGCCGTCGTCGAAGACCACGGCGGCGACCGTCGGAGCGAGGACGAGCTCGCCGGCTCGCCAGGCGTGCTCGAGCGCGTCGCGCGGCCAGCGCTCGAGTCCGTCGGCGCGTGGCGGGCCCTCGACGGCGACGACCCGAACGTCCTCGCGCACGGCGTCGCCACGCGCGGGTCGCTCGAGGACGAGGCGGCTGGCCAGAGGGGTGTCCTCGTGCGCGATGGGCCACGCGAGGCCTTCGGCGCCATGCGCCTCGCGTAGCGGACGCCGCGCGAGCCAGAGCGCGTCGTCGTCGCGGTAGAGGAGCTCCGTTCGCATCTCCGTAGCGTAGTGCACACGGTCATCGACGTCCCCTGCCCCTGCCCCTGCCCCTGCCCCTGCCCCTGCCCCTGCCCCTGCCCCTGCCCCTGCCCCTGCCCCTGCCCCTGCGCGAGTCCGGACTCGGGCGCGGTCTCGGACACGGCGGCATCGTCGATTCCACGACTTCACGGGCAAGCGTGCACATCCACGTCCCCGTCCACGCCGTCCACGTCCACGTCCACGTCCCCGTGCGCGTGCGCGTGCGCGTGCGCGTGCACGATCAGGCTCTAGTCGAGGAGCGCGAGGGAGGCGTACGGGTTTCTTCCCACGACACCGAGACCAAGACCAAGACCAAGACCAAGTCCGTGCCTATCCGCGTGCGTGCCCACGTGTCGGAGCCGGCCCCTCGGAGGGAGGGGACGACGACCCCCCTCGGCTGTTACCCTCGTCGCATGGAGCTGGCGCCGGGATTCCTGGTGGCTGCGCCGAGTCTGCGCTGCCCCTTCTTCAACCACACGCTCGTGCTCTTGGTCGACCACGGCGACGAGGGATCGTTCGGCTTCGTGGTGAACAAGGAGGCGCCGCTCGATTTTCGTGGGGTCGCCGAGGAGCTCGGGCTCGAGCTCGAGGATCCGCGCGTCGCCGACGTGCCGGTGCTTCGCGGGGGGCCCGTCGCGCCCGAGACTGGGTGGATCGTCTTCGACCCGGAGGGCGCGCCCGAGGTGCCAGGCGACGTGCTGCACGTGACCGCGCGGCTCGCGCTCACCGCCTCGGTGGACATGCTACGCGCGATGGCCGCCGGCCAGGCCCCGCGGCGCGCGCTGCTCACGCTCGGCTACGCGGGGTGGTCTCCGGGGCAGCTCGAAGGGGAGATGCGCGAGGGTTCGTGGATCCCGGTCGACCTCGACCCTGCGTTGCTCTTCGAGCGACCGATCGCCGAGCGTTGGGAGCTCGCGCTGCAGAGCCTCGGGATCGAGCCGGGGCGCGTCATGACGCGCGACGTCCCTCAGGCTTGAGCGCGAGGGGAAGCGTCCGCGAGTCGCGAGCCGCTCGGCGCGCCGAGCGACTCGCCGGGCGTGTCAGAACTCGAAGCTGATGCCCGCGGTCACGTACGGCGTGCCGATGCGCGCGATGAAGCTGACGGTGCGGCCGAACTTCCAGCGGACCCCAGCGGCGGCCAGGACCCACGCCGCCGGGTGCTCGACGAAGCGCCGCCGGTCTCCTCGCAGGATGCCGGGGTGCAAGAAGATGTTCACGCCGGCTTCGGCGAAGAACGAGAACTTCTCGAAGAAATAGAACTCCCAGTGGGCGGCGACGGGGAACCCGACGCCGAGGCCGTAGTCGCACCAGCCGTCCCCGCACCCGCGCCCGTACCAGCGCACGATGTGCGTGTCGACGCCGAGGCTGAGGTAGAAGGCGTCGTTCTTGCCCCGGATGAAGCCCTGGGGCGCGAGCGGGATGTTGAAGCGCACGCCCGCGACGCCACCTCGACCGTAGTAGGAGAAGCCGCCATGGATGTCGATCGTGAAGCGGTGATCGCTCGCGTCACGGTTCCAGATCTTGGCGCCGGGGCTCGCGTGCGCGGTGCTCGCCATGGACGCGAGCGCGAGGGCGCAGACGACGAAGAGGTTCCGAAATGTGGTCGGGGTCATACGTGGCCTTCCTTGCGGGACGAGGGGGCGCGGGCGGAGTTCGCGATCGCGCGCCGTGGAATCGCGTGGGGCAGTCCGTGAGCGGGGACTCTATCACACTTCTTCGCACGTCTTCATTGGTCGTGGACGATGCGCGAACGGCACGAGCCGATGCCCCGGCAACGAGACTCAGTGGCGGGCGACGGTACGCGGTAAGGTGAACCGAACCGTTGCCCGAACCGCCCGGTGCGTCGCGTCGGTGTCGCCCTGCGTCGCAACCGGGAGTGGAGCCATGCCGTCCACACCACTTCGAACCACGCGCGACGCCGCCAGGACTAGATGAACTGCGTACAACAACCCGTGAGGCAGTAGTACGTGTCTGGGCAGTCGGGCAGCCCCGAGTGCCCACACGCCTGACGACCGTCGGCGCAGGTCGGGATCGCGGTCCCTCCGTCGTACCCGCCGTCCGGGATCCCGCCGTCCGGGGGAGGCGGAGGCGGCGGGAAGCAATCCTCCGGGATCGTCGCCGGATCGCGCCCGAGGCAGAGGTCGCAGCGCCCACACTCCCGATAGCAGAAGCCTTCCTGCGGCTGGCAGGGGAAGCAGCGGGTGGGGTCGTTGACGTGCTCGTGGGTGCAGGTCGGCGTCCCCGCCGCGTCGGCGCTGCCGAGGAAGACGAAATTGCCCGAGAGCGCGGGCAGCTCGCAGCAGCCGAAGCAGTCGCAGCCGAAGGGCGTGATGGTCGAGCAGACCTCGCGGCAGGTGTCGTCGTCGGGGTTGGTGCACGTCTGCGGCCCGGCGCGGCGACAGGTGAGGTGCTCGCTCAGCACGGGGTCGCAGGTCTGCGCGTAGCTGCACTTGTCGTTTCCGGGCCCCTGGTCCGTGTCGTAGTAGCAGTCACGGTCGCAGCGGCCGACCTCGCCGCCGGGGATGCCGAGGTCGAAGCCGCGCTCGTTGTTGTCGCAAGCGCCGACGCAGTCGGGGTCCAGCGCGTCGATGAGGCCGTCGCCGTCGTCATCGAGGCAGTTGCCGCATTGGTAGTAGCGGCCCTGACAGGGCACGGGGACGCAGCCAGGCATGGCGCCGTCGGGCAGGATGATGTTCCCGTCCGGCAAGACGATGATCCCACTGTCGAAGTCGACGTCTCCATCCGCCGAGACGTCGCCGTCCATGGGAGGCGGGGCCTCGCCATCGAAGCCGCCATCGCCTCCGCCCCCGGTCCCCGCATCCTCGGGGTCGCCGTTGTTGCCGCCGCAGGCGATCAACAGGAGGACGGCCATCGAGGTCGTGAGTTTCGTCATGCGCGACATCCTAACGTAGGTAGGAGAGAGGGCTTGTCCGGGCACGCCGGACGGCGGTTTGTCGCAATATTACGTTGAAACTGTCGTCTGTGTCGATGGTGGAGTTTGGGTCTTTGTGGAAAAGTTCTCACGCGGCGGAACCGGCGGCGCGGTGACGGTGCCACCGGCTCGCGCGGAACGCTCGGGGTCGATTCGTACCGACGAGCCGTCACCGGGCTCCGCGCGGGAGGATGCTCAGTCGGCGTCCTGGCGCTTTCGGGTCACGTGCTCGGCGAACCCAGGCTCGCGCGCCGGCTCCGGCGGCGCTTCGTCGACCGGGACGCGATCGAGCTCGTCGAGGAAACGCCCGAGCAGCCCCTCCATCATCAGGTCGCGCTCGTCAGCGGGCGCCTCGCGCTTCGCGACGTGGTCGTATTTGCCCTCGTAGTCGTCGATGACGGCGCGGTATCGGGCGACCTTCTTCCAGATCGCTTCCTGATTCTTCCCGTAGATGGCCAGCAGGCTGACCACGGACGCCCCCGCGAGCACCAGGCCGAGCGGCCCGCCGAGGAAGACGCGGATGAGCACCGAGGCGGCGGCGATCCCTGCCGCGCCCGTGAGCGCCTTCTTGCCGCTCTCCGCGCTCAGCCCGCGCTCGACCGCGACGCCCCACGCCTGGCGGGTCGCGAACATCAGCGCCAGGAAGGTGACCTTGCTCGAGCCCTTGCGGTCCCAATAGCGCTGCACCGCCGTCCGCAAGAAGGCTTGGTAGGTCTCGAAGGGCCGCTCGTCCCGTGCCATCGACCCAGCGTAACACGTCGCCGCGGACGACGGCTCCGGACGACGGCTCCGGACGACGGCTCCGGACGACGGCTCCGGACGACGGCTCCGGACGACGGCTCCGGACGACGATGCCAGACGGGGACCCCGGAGGACGATGCCAGACGGCGACCCCGGACGACGGCCCAACAGGGGGCGAGCCGTTTTCACTGAGACTTCCCGCCACAGGGACGAGCTGGGATGATGTAGTGTCGCCGGCGGACGCGGAGTGGTGGGGTGGATCGCCAAGCGCTGAAGACCTTCCGTGAGGGCTCATGGTCCTCGATCGACGAGCTACGGGCCTTCGTGCAGGGCGCGCTGCCCATTCAGCGTCGGGACGTCGAGCAGATGGTCGCGATCCTCCGCGACCCCTCGACGCCCAAGGACGGCCCCGCCCACAAGAACCGCTGCAGCGCGTTCAAAAACATCTGCCTCGCCAACCCTGACGCCTCGACCTTCGCGCCCATCGCCGAGGCGCTGCCGACCCTCGACCCGCTCGCGCTGGCGGTCGCCGCCACGGTCCTCCCTCGCGTCAACGACGTCGAGTCGCACGGCCTCCTCTGCGAGGCGCTCGGCCACGGCAGCGCCGAGGTGCGGGCGACCGCCAAGGCCGTCCTCGAGGCCGTCGCCGGCCCCTCCGCGCTCCGCGCGCTCACCGAGCTCGTCGCGCGTCGCGCCTTCCTCGGTCGCCGCGAGGCGATGGAGGTGCTCGTCCCCAAGGCGCGCCATCGCGCGCTCGATCTGCTCGCCGCGGTCCTCGCGCACGGGACGGCGGCCGAGCAGATCGAGGCGCTTCGCTGGCTGACGGACGCCGAGCTGATGAGCGGCGCGCCTGGGCGCGCGACCGAGATCATCCAAGACGCGCTCGACGTCGCCGACCCACGCGTCGCGGGGGTCGCGTGCCGGGCGTTCGCGCAGGCGGTCGACGAGGCCCGCTTCTTCGAGATCGTCGAGCCCCGCGTGCAGCGCGACGACGTCAGCCCCGCCCTCATCGGCGCGCTCGGCGCGATGCGCTCGAAGCGCTCGGTCGTGCTCTTGCACGCCCGCTCGCGGCGCGGGGCGGCCCCCGTGCGGATCGCGGCCATCAACGCGCTCGAGGAGATCGGCGGCGAGTCGGTGCTGCCCGCCATCCTCGACGCGCTCGTCGCCGAGGAGCCGGGCCTCCAGCGCGCCGCGAGCGAGGCGCTCGGACGCCTCGTCGCGAGCGGACGGATCGACGTCGCGCGCTTGCTGGTCGGGCTCCTGCGGAGCCCTCACCCACACGTCCGAGCGACGGCCGGGAAGCTCGCCAGCCGCGTCCAGACCGACGACGCGCTCGGGGACCAGATCTTGGCGGCCCTGCGCGAAGAGGATTGGTGGTCGCGCGAGCGTGTCCTCGACGCGCTCGTCGAGCTCGGCATCCCCCGCCTCGCCGATCGGCTCGTCACCTACCTGTCGGACGAGTCCCCCATGATCCGCCGCTTCGCGGTCTATGGCCTCTTGCGCCTGCGCGACCCGGCCACCCTCGGGGCGCTGCTCCACGTCGCGGCTACGGACGATGATTGGTGGGTGCGCGAGCAAGCCGTGCAGGCGGCGGGCGAGCTCGGCGACGGCCGCGCCGTCCCCTACCTCGAGGCGCTCGCCAAGGAGCGCGCCGACCTCCGCGTCGCCGCGCTTCAGTCGCTCGAGTCCTTGGCCGCGCACGACGTGCTGCTGGGCCTCGCCGACCTCTGCGCGGACGAAGACCCCGGGGTGGTCCTCGCGATGCTCGAGATCCTCGGGCGCCTCCCGCGCGGGGTCGAGGCCGGCTTTCAGGTCCAGGCGTGCGTGACCTCGTCCGACCCGCACGTGGCGAAGAAGGCGCGTGACCTGCTCAACAAATGGAAGCTCGCGAAGGAGGCGAGGGCGTCCGCGTCGATCGGGCTCCTCGATCGCCTGCTCGTGATGAGCGCCGAGCAGGGGGCCGACGACGTCTTCGTCGCGCCCGGCCGGCCCCCCTACGTCAAGCGGCTCGGGGTGATGGAGCCGGTCGGCTCGGCGTCGCTGACGGTGCCCGAGGTCGAGCAGATGCTCTTGCCGCTGCTGGGGCCGCCGCACCGCGCCGCGTTGGCGGGCGGCGCGGACGTCGACCTCTCGCACGACGTCCCTGGCTTCGACCTGCGCTTCCGCGTGAACATCTTCCGCGAGCGCGGGGGCCTCGCGGCCGTGCTTCGGCGCATCTCCCAGAAGATCCCGGACCTCGAGACCCTCGGGATCCCGCCGGTGGTCAAGCAGTTCGCGGACTACCCCAACGGGCTCGTGCTGGTCGGGGGGCCGACGGGGTCGGGCAAGTCGACGACGCTCGCCGCGCTCATCGACTACATCAACGCCCACCAAGACCGGCACGTGATCACGATCGAGGATCCGGTCGAGGTCCTCCACCGCTCGCGGACCAGCATCGTGAACCAGCGCGAGGTCGGCACGCACGCGAGCTCGTTCGCCGACGCGCTCCGCGCGACGCTCCGGCAGGATCCCGACGTGATCCTGGTCGGCGAGCTGCGCGACCAGGAGACGATCGAGATCGCCGTCAACGCCGCCGAGACCGGTCACCTCGTCTTCGCGACGGTGCACACGACGAGCGCGGCCGCGACGATCGATCGCCTCGTCCACAGCGTCCCCGCGGCGCGGCAGGTGCTGATCCGGAGCATGCTCGCCGAGTCGTTGCGCGCCGTGGTCTGTCAGCAGCTCTTGCGACGCCGCGACGACGTGAGCCGCCGCGTGCTCGCTTGCGAGGTGATGCTGAACAACGACGCCATCTCGAACCTCATCCGGCTCGACAAGGCCCTCCAGATCCCGTCGGTCATCATGACGCACCGCGAGCAGGGCATGCTGCTGATGGACAACGAGCTCGAGCAGCTCGTCCGCGATGGCGCGGTGGAGCCCGACGACGCGCTCTTGAAGGCGAACGACAAGGCGTCGTTCGGCCGCTTCCTCGAGGGGATGCGCGCGGGGTCGACCGAGCGCGCGTCGGTGCGCCCAGGCCAGGTCTCGGTGGACCGGTTCTCGATGCCGCCGCGCCCCCGGATGCCGAGCGGCGAGGCGGCGCGGCCCTCGTTCGTGCCTCCGAGCGCCCGCAAAGGAGGGAGCTGAGTGGCGGCGCGGATCGACACCTTGCTGCGGCTCGCCGCGGATCAGCGCGCGAGCGATCTGCACCTGCACGCCGGCAAGGTGCCGCACGTGCGACACGACGGACGCCTCGTCCCCTTGCCCTTGCGCGAGCTGGGCGTCCACCAGCTCCGCGGCATGCTCGAAGAGGTGCTCGACGAGGGGCAGCGCGACGAGCTCCTCGACGCGTCGCACATCGACTTCGCGTACGAGATCGAGGGCGACCGACGCTTCCGAGGGAGCGTCTGCCTGCAGACCGACGGAATGAGCGCGGTCTTTCGGGTGATCCCATCCGAGGTGCCGACCTTGGTCGAGGTCGGCGTACCCGCCGTCGTCGGTGGTTTCACCCGCCACGCGAACGGCCTCGTGCTCATCACGGGACCGACAGGTTCGGGGAAGACGACGACCCTCGCCGCGCTCGTCGACCTCGTGAACGAGACGAGTGGGCGGCACATCATCACGATCGAGGACCCGATCGAGATCGTGCACCCCCGCAAGAAGGGCCTCGTCACGCAGCGCCAGGTGGGCGTGCACGCCGAGAGCTTCGCGTCGGCGCTGCGCTCGGCCCTCCGCGAGGCGCCCGACGTTCTCGTCGTCGGCGAGATGCGCGACTTCGAGACGGTGAGCCTCGCCCTCTCGGCGGCCGAAGCGGGCGTGCTCGTCTTCGCGACCTTGCACACGGGCTCGGCGGCGAAGGCAGTCGATCGGCTGCTCGGCGCCTGCCCGGCCGACCAACAAGACCAGGTGCGCGAGATCATCGCGACGCTCCTGCGCGCGGCGCTCAGCCAACGCCTCTGCCGCGCCATCGGGGGCGGCCGGGTGGTGGCGACCGAGGTGCTCCTGCAGAACATCGCCGTCTCGCACCTCATCCGCGAGGGGAAGATCCACCAGATCGACGCCTACCTTCGCAGCGGCGAGCAGGCGTCGCGCGGCATGGGCAGCCTCGAGGACTCGCTCGCGCGCCTCGTCGCCGAGAAGCGCATCACGCGCGCCGAGGCGCTCTCCCAGGCCAACGAGCCGGAGGTGCTCGCGACCATGCTCAAAGGAGAGGACGCATGAGCGAGCCGAGCAAGAAGGAGCTCCGGCGCCTCGAGACGGCGCGGGACCTCGAGGCGCGTGGTCACCTCGAGCACGCCGCGAAGGCCTACGTGAAGGCTGGCCGACCTGCCGACGCGGCGCGGCTCTTCATCCAGATCGGCCGCCCGGCCGAGGCTGCGCGCGCGCTCATCGACTCCGTGGCGAAGACCTGCCCCGCGATCGCGCCTGACATGGACATCGAGGCCCAGGCGCTCGTCCACGCGGCGGTCGCTTACTTCCAGCAGGCGGGGGACCAGGCGGAGGCGACGCGACACCTCGACGCACTCGTCGGAGCCGCGCCGCCGATCGAGCTCTCGTCCACGTCGACGTCGTCTCCCGAGCTCGAGGTGGGGCGCTCGCCCTCGTCGCCGGGCATCAGGAGGCCCTCGAGCAGCGGCATACCCGCGGTCCAAGGGAGGTCACCCTCGTCGGCGCCGCCCCCGCGCGAGCCCTCGCCGGCCCCGGGCGCCGAGCGTGGTCTCTCCGGCGCACCGTCCGTCGCGCCGGGGCGGGGCGCGAGCACGCCGGGGGTAGGACGGCCGACGAGCATCACGCCACGCGGCGTGCCTGAGGATCGACTCGCGAGCGCTGGGCTGCCCTCGTCACCGCGGGCAATTCCCGAGGAGCGACTCGCGAGCGCCGGCCTGCCCTCATCGCCGCCGCGGGGGATCCCCGAGGACAGGCTCGCGAGCGCGGGCCTGCCCTCGTCCCCGGGCCGGGGTGCGCCCGACGACCGGCTGGCGAGCGCCGGCTTGTCGTCGTCGCCGAGCCGGGCGCCCTCGGGCGTGGGCGTGCCGTCGCCGAGCGGGGCGCCCTCGAGCGCGATGTCGTCGCCGAGCCGAGCGCCCTCGAGCGCGGCCTCGCGTCTCGAGCCGCCCGTCTCCACGCCACGACCCGCGCGCGCTCCGACGCCAGCGACGAGCACGCCGGGCCCGCAGCGCGGCGGCGTGAGCGCGGGCAGCGGCACGACCGGCGGTGATCCGCGCGACTTCCGCCGTGCGGCGGGCTGGCGCGACCAGGACGGCGGCGAGATCGAGGCCACGATCCGCGACCTGCTCTCCAAGGGAAAGAAGGGCGCTGCCGCGCGCGTCGCGTGGGACGTGGGACAGCACGAGCGCGCGCTGGGGTGGTTCGTCGAGGTCGATCTCAAATACCAGGCCGGCGCGTGCCTCCGGGCGCTGGGGCGCAACGACGAGGCGCTCGAGATGATGGTGGCGCTCTCGGTCGACGACTCGCGCTACCGGCGCGCCTGCTTCGACATCATCGAGCTCAGCGAGCTCACGGGCCGCTTCGACTTCGAGGTCGACCGCTTCCTCACGCGCTTCGTCGCGGAGGGCCCCCGCGACCCGCAGGAGAACGCCGCATTCCTTGCGCTCGCCGCGGTCTACGAGCGCTTCGGTTTCCCGCGCGGCGCGCGCGCCTGCGTCGAGTGCGTGCTCCGTCTGAGCCCAGACGAGGCCGCCGCGAAGGCGACGCTCGAGCGGCTGGAGCAAGCCGAGCGCGCCGCCGCCGTGAAGAAGCGCGCCTCGCGCCCGCCGCCGCGTCGCGTGCTCACCTCGCTGCCGCCGCTGCCCTCGCTCGACGAGTATCGCGCGCTCGCGCGCAAGCACGCGCCGCCGAGCCGGCCGCAGCGGAGCTGAAAAGAAGCTCAGCCGTTCTCGCAAGCCGCCCTACTGGACGGCGCGCAGCGAGCGAAGCGAGCGTAGGCTCGCGGGAGGGGGCCCCGCGGGGCTTCACGCCCCGTGGGGGAGGGGCTGGCGACCTGGCGACAGCCCCTCAAAGGAAGCTGAAGAGAAGCTCAGCACAGTTCCCCCGGAATTCGTGACCAGGCAGATCCATCCCGTCCAGCTGCGTTGCTCCTCAGTCACGGGCCAACAGCCCGCTCCTTCGTCGCGCCTTGCGGGACGCGCGCCTCTTTGCACCTGGTCACGAACTCCTGGTTCACTGTACTCAGCCGATTTCGCAAGCCGCCATGCTGGATTGGCGACCTGGCGACAGCTCCCTCAGAGGAGCGCGGCAATCTGAATCCGGGACTTCGGGAAGCCGAACGGGGTCGAGCCGCGTAGACTGCTCCGCGATGCGATCGTCTCGGACAACTCTCTTGCTGATGCTCCTCTCGCCCCTGGCCATCGGGGCCTCGTGCGGTGAGAGCCGGACCGCGACGCCGACGGGACCGCAGCCCGACCCGGCCGTCGAAGGCCCGACCGGCGAAGTGACCGGTCTGCCCAGCGGCGACTCGGCCGCCGCGGAAGCGATCCCCCTCCCCGAGATGATGGAGACGCGGCCGAGCGTCGCGGCTCGCGAGGCACGTCAGGCGCCGCCGATCACGTCCGTCGACGAAGCGCGCGACGCGCTCCGCCGTGGCTTCTACGCCGAGGTCGAGGCGGCGCTCGCACGCCTGCCCACCACCACGCCTTCGAAGCTGCTGCGCGCGCAGCTCCTCCTCGAGACCGGCCGGTACCGCGACGCGGCGACCCTGGCGCAGCAGGTCGCCAGCGGCGCGCGCGGGCCGGAGGCGGTCGCCGCGAAGACCCTGCAGGGCGAGGCGCTGCTCGCGGTCGGCGCGCTCGACGAGGCGGAGGCGGTGCTGGGACCCTTGGCGGAGGACCGAGGAGCGCTCCGCGCGCACGTGATGCTCGGCCGCCTGCACCAGCGTCGCGGCCGCTCGGTGGAGGCGGAGCGCGCGTACATGAAGCTCATCGACGCCTTCAACGACGACCGCGTCACCGACGCCGACCCGGTCGGCCTCACGCTCGTGGGGATGGCCGCCTGGGGGCTCGGTAGCCCGCACGACGCGAACGACGCCTTCCAGAAGGCCTCGCGGGATGGGCGCGAGCACGTCGAGCTGCAGCTCGAGTGGGCGCGCCTCTTCATGGCGAAATACGACACCGGCCACGCCGAGGAGTGCCTCCGCGACGCGCTCGCCGTCAACCCCGAGCACCCCGTCGCGCACGCGCTGATGGCGCGCGTCGTCATCGAGCAGAGCTTCGACTTCTCGCGCGCGGGCGAGCACATCGAGCGCGCGCTCCGCACGAACCCGAACCTCGTGATGGCGCACGTCACGCAGGCCGGGATGTCGCTCCGCGATCTCGACGTCGCGGAGGCCGACGCGACGCTCGACCGCGCGTTGGCGATCGACCCGAACGATCTCGAGGCGCTGTCGACGCGGGCCGCGGTCCGCTTCTTGGCCGACGACGACGCGGGCTACCGGCGGGCCAAACAGGAGGTGCTCGGGCGCAACCGCCGCTACAGCGAGCTTTATCGAATCGTCGCGGAGTACGCCGAGTGGGAGCATCGCTACCCCGACATCGTCGGCATGATGCGCGAGGCGGTCACCTTGCGCCCCGACGACTACGTCGCGCACGCCTCGCTCGGCCTGAACCTCCTGCGCATGGGAGACGAGGAGCCGGGGCTCGTCGCGCTCCGCGACGCTTGGCGTCGCGACCGCTTCAACGTCCGCGTCTACAACACGCTGAACTTCTACGACGAGGTGATCCCGCGCGAGTACGAGGTGTTCGAATCCGCGCCGCTCACCTACCGCATGCACAAGGAGGAGCGCCGGCTGCTCGAGCGCTACGTGCCGCGCACGCTGCAGACCGCGTGGCGCGACATGGTGCGCCGCTACCGCTTCACGCCCGAGGGGCCCGTGCGGATCGAGATGTTCGCGAACCCTCAGCACTTCGCCGTCCGCACCACGGGCCTGCCGAACCTCGGGGTCCAGGGCGTCTGCTTCGGCAAGGTCGTGACCGCGATCTCGCCCCGGGGCGGCCCCTACAACTGGGGGCAGATCACCTGGCACGAGCTCGCGCACGTCTTCCACATTCAGCTCTCGCGCAACCGCGTCCCCCGGTGGTTCACGGAGGGGCTCGCCGAATACGAGACGCTCGTCGCGCGGACGGATTGGAAGCGAGAGATGGACCACTTCCTCTGGTCGGCGCTCGATGGGGGGCGTCTGCCGCCCCTGCGTCTGCTCAACCGCGCCTTCACGCACGCGCGCTCCGCGATGGAGATGATGGTCGCGTATTACGCGAGCACGCGCGTGGTGGTCTTCTTGGTGGAGCGCTTCGGCTTCGACAAGATCCCGCAGATGCTCCGCGCGTGGGCCGCGGGGAAGACCACGGAGGCCGTCGTGCGCGACGTCTTGGGCCTGCCGATCGACGAGGTCGACGCGGCGTTTCGCGCGCACGAGCGCCAGCGCATGGCGCAGCGCGCGCGGGAGTTCGACGTCGACTTCGGCGCCTTCCGCGACCTCGACGCCGTACGTCGCGCGGCCGCGGCGGCTCCGAGCGACGCCGTGAAGCAAGCGGCGCTCGCGGCGGCGTTGCTCGCGCACGGCGAGGCCGAGGAGGCCAAGGCGACGGCCGAGCGTGCGATGGCGCTCTCGGCGAGCGAGCCGACCGCGCGCTTCGTGCTCGCGCGGCTCGCGATGGGACAGGGCGACCACGCGGGCGCCGAGGCGCACCTGCGCGCCATCGTGGACGGGGGACGCGACGGGTACTCGCTGCGGCTCTTGCTGGCGCGCGCGGCGCTGGCCAGGCGCGACCAAGCGGCGGCGAAGGCGGCCCTCGAGGCGGCGACCCGCATCGACGGCGAGCGGGCCGAGGCGTGGCAGGGGCTCGTCGCGCTCGCGCGCGAGGCGAACGACGCGGACGGGCTGCTCGCCGCGTTGACGGCGCTGGCGCGGCTCGAGGAGCACGACCGGGAGACGCACGGCGCGCTGCTCGCCGAGCTCGTCCGCCGCGAGCGCTGGGACGACGCCATCGCGGCGGGCGAGGCCGCGCTCTTCGTCGACCCGGCGAACGCCGAGGTGCACCTCGGCCTAGCGCGCGCCTACGCCGCGAAGGGACGCCACGCGGAGGCGCTGTACGAGGCGGACTCGGCGCTCATCGTCGGCGCTGGCGCCGCCGAGGCGCAGCCCTTGCGCGCCCGCGCGCTCGAGGCCCTCGGGCGGCGGCGAGAGGCTCGGGAGGCGGAGCGGGCAGCGGCGGAGGCGGGCAACCCGTAGAGCGGGCGCTGGCTCTCGCCGATCGCTTCTCGCGTGGTGCGAGTGCGCGGCCCCGGACCTGGACGGACCGGATGCGGCCCCGGACCCGGCCGCAGACCCGGCAGACCCGGCCGCGGGCCCGGCCGCAGACCCGGCCGCCGACCCGGCGCCGGCCGTGGGCCTGGCCGCGGATCCGGCCGCGGACCCGGACGCGGACGCGGACCCGGACGCGGACGCGGACGCGGACCCGGACGCGGCCGCCGACCCGGACGCGGCCGCCGACCCGGACGCGGCCGCCGACCCGGACGCGGACCCGGACGCGGACCCGGACGCGGACGCGGACGCGGACGCAGACGCGGACGCGGACGCAGACGCGGACGCAGACGCAGACGCGGACGCGGACGCAGACCCCGGCCCCGGACTCCAGATCCCGAGTCGTGGGGTTTGGGGGGAAGGCAGACAGAGGCAGGGCGCGGGCGCCGCTCGCCCACAGCGCGGCGGGGAAGGCGTGACCGCGGCCGTGGTGCTATCAAGCCTCCCGATGCGCTCGCGATCGCTCTTCTGGGTCTGGGTGGTGATGGTCTCGGCGGCCTGTGGCGGGCGCCAGGCTCCAATAACCGGGGTCCCGTTCACCGACGAGGACCGCACCTATTTCGCGGAGGGCATCGATCTCGTGAACGACCCCGAGGCGCTCGAGGGGCGCTGGCGCGAGGACTGGGCGCGCGAGCTCGATCAACGGATCCGCCGCACGGACGTGGTCGCATACGTCCGAATTCGGACGGTCCGGACCGACACGGACCTCGACCGCCGGATGACCTTCCGGCTCTACCCCGAGGCGGAGAACGTGCTCCTCGGTAGGCTGCCCGAGACCCTGATCCTCTCGTCGGCCCAGGGCGACGCGGGCTTCGTCGCGATCCGCAACAACGAGCAGCGGCTGCTCCGCGACCGCTTCGTGCTCTTCCTGAAGTGGGAGCAGCCCGAAGGCGCACCCGAGCCGACCCCGCGCTGGCACCTCTCGCCCGCGAGCGAGCCGGTCACCGCGCGCGTCGAGTACCTCCTCGAGCGCCGCCGCGGCGTCGAGCGGACCTCACGCGCCCGCGTCATCGTGCACGAGAACTGAGCGGGCCCCGGTCTCGGGCTTCTCGGGCTCCGGTCTCTTCGGGCTCCAGTCTCGGGCTCCGGTTAGCCCCGGTCTCGGCTCCGGGTCTCGGCCCCGGTGTCGGCCCCGGCCTCGGCCCCGGTCTCAGCCCCGGTCTCGGCTCCGGGTCTCGGCCCCGGTCTCAGCCCCGGTCTCGGCCCCGGTCTCGGCCCCGGTCTCAGCCTTGGTCTCAGCCCCGGTCTCAGCCCGGTCTCAGCCCGGTCTCAGCCCTGGTCCTCGACCGAGACCTCTGTCGGGATCGATCCGCTTGCCCCGACCCCGTGGGAGGGGGCAGGATCCCGGCGGTGGAGCGGCGTACCCGGCGGATCGGACGGTATCATCTCACCGACCGCATCGCCTTTGGCGGCATGGCGGAGGTCTTCCGAGGCTTCACGTTCTCGGACGACGGCTATCGTTTCGACGTCGCCATCAAGAAGCTCCTGCCGAATTACGTCGAGGACTCGCAATTCGTCACGATGCTGACCGACGAGTATCGCCTCGTCAGCCGCATGGATCACTCCAACGTCGCGCGCGTCTACGAGCTGGTCCAGGTCCAGGGGTCGATCCTCGTCGCGATGGAGTACGTCGACGGCAAGGACCTCCGGGCCTCGGTGGAGAAGGGGCGAGAGAGCGGCGACCGCCTCGGCTACGCGGACGTCGCCTACATCATGGCGTGCGCGCTCGACGGGCTCCACCACGCGCACCAGGCGGTCGACGAGCGAGGCGATCGTTTGGACGTAGTCCATCGCGACTTCAGCCCGTCCAACGTGCTCGTCGGCTACGACGGCGCGGTCAAGCTCATCGACTTCGGCATCGCGAAGGCCCGGCAGAACCGCATCCAGACCAAGACCGGGATCATCAAGGGCAAGGTGAAGTACATGTCGCCCGAGCAGGCGTTCGGGCACAAGCTCGATCGCCGCTCCGACGTCTTCAGCGCAGGGAGCGTCCTCTACGAGCTCTGCACGGGCCGGCCCCCCTTCCGGGCGAAGACCGAGATCGACCTCATCTTCGAGGTCCGCGAGGCCACCCCGACGCCGCCCCGCACGGTGAACCCCGAGCTCCCCCCGGCCCTCGCGGAGATCATCGATCGCTCGATGGCGCGCGCCCGCTCGGCTCGTTACCAGACGAGCCTCGAGTTCCGCGACGCCCTCGTCCAGTTCCTCCGCACCTACGCGCCGGACTACCGCCGAACGAGGCTCGCCCGCTATATGAAGCGGCTCTGGTCGGACGAGATCGAGGACGAGCTGCGCGCGCTCGAGGAGTGGGCGCTCGACCTCCCCACCGAGCCGGGCGAGGACCTCGGCACGAACCTCCTCGCGGCCGAGCTCGGCCCGGACGCGCCCTATGCGAAATTCTCGCCGCGGCCGACCCGCGTCACGCGCCCCATCGACGCTGTGATCCCCGACCGGGCCTCCGACGAGGACACCCACGAGCCCTTCGGTTTTTCGGAGGCGAAGACGCTCGTGACGCCGCCCGACGACGACCGCTGACCGAGTCCGCCGGCCGGTTCCACTCCGAGACCGTCCGAGTCCGAGTCCGAGTCCAAGTCCGAGACCGAGTCCAAGTCCGAGACCAAGTCCGAGACCAAGTCCGAGACCAAGTCCGAGACCGAGTCCGAGTCCGAGACCGAGTCCGAGACCGAGTCCGAGTCCGAGTCCGCAGACAGTCCGGCTCCGGGTCTCAGCGGCGACGGCGGCCCAGGAGGAGCAGGGCGAGCGGGGCGACGAGGGCGGCGGGGGAGGGCGGGGCGGCGGCGCAGCTCGCGCAACCTCGCGAGGGGGCGGGCTCCGGCGTCGACGCGCTCGGATCCGTCACCGGAGTCGGCTGCCCGACGTCGACCGGCGTGCTCCCGCTGCCCAGGGCGGCGAGGTCCTCGCCCGCGTCGGTCACGAGCGCCGTGCGATCGCAGAGCGTCGTCTCGAGCCCCCCTTCGTGTGCGTGGGCATAGACCAGATACGTCTCGCCCTCCGCGAAGGGGAAGCCGCAAGCCGCCGAGTTCGTCGCGGTCGTCAGCGTGAGCCGCTCGCTGTCGACGCCCTTCCACTGCTGGGTGACGGCGAAGGTCACTCGTACGTGGTCCTCGTGGGTCTCGAGCAGGGTCACGCGGCCCTCGAAGATCGCGTCGGCGCCGTCCCGCGCTTGGGCGGGCGTCGCGCGGAGGCACGAGCAAGCCTCCGCGACGGCGGGCGCGAGGGCGAGGAACGCGAGGGAGGCGAAGGTCAGAGCGATGACGCGATGCATGCGGCGGAGCATGACGCGTGCGCTCGTACTTGACGACCTCGCGATGCGCGGTTACTACGCCGGTCCCGCTCTCGGGCGGCTGACAAACGAATCGTGGGAGAGGTGGCCGAGTGGTCGAAGGCAACCGCTTGCTAAGCGGTCGTGGGGTTAAAAGCTCCACCGCGGGTTCAAATCCCGCCCTCTCCGCCGGCGTCGAAGAAAGTCGGAAAAGCTCCGACGAAGCTTGACGCCCCGGGTTGGCGAGGTCATCTTCCGCCTCCGCCCGGACCCGTAGCTCAATGGATAGAGCACTGGTCTACGGAACCAGGGGTTAGAGGTTCGAGTCCTCTCGGGTCCGCCGTAACAAACGAACAAGGGTCTCCTCCGGGAGACCCTTGTTCGTTTTTGTGCGTCCGTTTTTCGGCATCGCTGGGGGCGTCGCGTCGCAGCCGGCGAGTCAGCCCGGTCCGACGTTGCGCGGCGCGACAGGCCTGCCAGAACGCGGACGATGAGCACGCGCCCCGAAGACGAAGCGCTGATGCGGGAGGCGCTGCGCGAGGCCGCGCGGGCGGAGGCGCGCGGTGAGGTGCCGGTCGGCGCCGTGGTCGTGGTAGGCGGCGAGATCGTCGGGCGAGGCCACAACCTGCGCGAGACGGCGCAGGATCCGCTCGCCCACGCCGAGTTGATCGCGGTCCGGAAGGCGGCGGCGCGGCTCGGGAGCTGGCGGCTCGTGGACGCGACCGTCTACGTCACGCTCGAGCCCTGCCCGATGTGCGCCGGAATGCTGGTGAACGCCCGAGTGCCCCGCGTCGTGTGGGGGGCCGACGACCCGAAAGCGGGCGCCTGTCGCACCCTCTACCAGCTCGGCGACGACCCCAGGCTGAACCACCGCTTCGAGAGTGTGCCTGGCGTGCTCGAGGTCGAGTGTGCCGACGCCTTGCGCCGCTTCTTCGCGGCGATCCGTGCCCGACGCCGTTGAGCGCGGAGCTGCGTCCGCTGGCGATGTTCATGCCCGCGATGACCGAGCCCGATGACCGAGCCCGATGACCGAGCCCGATGACCGAGCCCGATGACCGAGCCCGATGGCCGGGGGGTAGGAGGGCCGCGGGGACGATCGACGCGTTGGTGCTGGTGGCGCGGCGCCCACCGGATTCTCATGAGGATCCGGCGCCAAAGGTGGAACAACGGTGTTGACACGTGGGGAGGCGCTGCTAGTTTCGCCCGCGGAGAGCTGGCCGAGCGGTCGAAGGCGTTTGATTCGAAATCAAAAGTACCGGTGACGGTACCGTGGGTTCAAATCCCACGCTCTCCGCCAGGGTCCCCGAGAGGATCTCGTTCTTTTCACAAGATGGATCACGATGTGACGCCCCCCGTGGGCGCACGTCGGGGACACCGAGAGAGGGGTCCGACTCGACGTCGTTCGCCCCACCTCCCGAACCACACGCGGCCCGCCGCGGGCGGCGCGGGGCTCAGGTCCACTCGGATCCGACTCGTGATCTCGAGGACCGGAGGGGTGACCGAGTGGTCGAAGGTGCACGACTGGAAATCGTGTGTACCGCAAGGTACCGAGGGTTCGAATCCCTCCCTCTCCGCCGCGTCTCATGAGACGCTGCTTTATGGTCCTGCCAACGCTGGCCCGTGAACCCCGCCAGGCCCGGAAGGGAGCAACGGTAGCGGTCACCAGCGTGTGGCGGGACCTTTCTAATTCGGCTGGTTGATCCGCGCGAAGGCGCCGAGCCGGCGGGCCTGGGACTCGTGAGGACTTGGGCGCATCGCGGTTTCGGACGCGACTACGTCTCGGCACGCGCACCCGCACGTGGACGTGGACGTGGACGGGCAGCGTGCGCACGCCGTCGGAGCCGGACCCGGAGCCGAGTCCGCGTCCGTCCGCTGCGCTGCGTCGGAGCCTGCGCCGCCGACACGACGGCCCCGAGCGGAGCGCCTCAGCGCGGAGCGGGCAAGCTCATCCCCCGTTCCGGAAGACCGCCGCACTCTCGACACGGGACGTCTCCACTTCGCGCACGTCGAACCCTGCGAGCGCTGTCGTGCGCGCAGCTCACGACGGCGCTCGCCTCCGACCCTGCCTTCTATTCCAGGCGTGAGCTCGATCGAACGTCCGAAGGCACCGGGCGCGCTTCGCCGTCCGAGGTCGCTCGCACGAATCCGGGATTGAAGCGCCGTCGTCCGCGCCGCGTGGCACCGGGAGCGCCGCGAGCCCCACGCCCGCGACCCCCGCCGTGAGCCACGCGAAGAGGTGATCGATCGTTCAACGCGGACGGACGGACGGACGCTGCGGGCCCGGACCCCGGACCCCGACGCGGAAACGGACCCGAAAACGGACCCACACCGGGACCGACCGGCAAACGCCCAGCCCGAAGCGGGCGTCAGCCGTGCGAGCCCAAGAAGTGCTCCGCCTCGAGCGCGGCCATGCACCCCGTGCCCGCAGCCGTGATCGCCTGCCGGTACCGCTTGTCCTGCACGTCGCCGCAGGCGAAGACGCCCGCGACGTTCGTCTCGGTCGTGCCGGGCTTCGTCACAATGTAGCCGTCGGCGTCCGTCTCGACCTGGCCCGCGAGGAAGCTCGTGTTGGGGGTGTGCCCGATCGCGAAGAAGAGCCCCGAGACCTCGAGCGTGCGCTTGCTCCCGTCCTCGCGCGACGTGACCTCGACCGACTCCAAGAGGTCGCCCCCCTTGGCGGCCGCGAGCTCGTGCGACCACACCATCTCGACCTTGGGGTTCGAGAGCACGCGCTGCTGCATCGCCTTCGACGCCCGCAGCTCGTTGCGGCGATGGATCACGTAGACCTTCGAGGCGTACTTCGTGAGGAACGACGCCTCCTCCATGGCCGTGTCGCCGCCGCCGATCACCGCGAGGGGCTTGTTGCGGAAGATGGGCAGCGCGCCGTCGCAGACCGCGCAGGCGCTGATGCCGCGCATCCAGAGCTCGTCGTCGCCCGTGCCCGGGACGTAGAGACGCTTCGCCGTCGCCCCCGTCGCGAGGATGACCGTCTTGGCTTCGCAGACGGTGCTGTCCGCCTCGATCCGGAACGGTCGCTTCGAGAGATCAATCGCGTTGACCGTCTCGGTCAGGATCGTCGCGCCGTGCTTCTCGGATTGCGCCCGCATCCGATCCATCAGCTCGGGCCCCATGATGCCGTCGGGGAAGCCGGGGAAGTTCTCGACCTCCGTCGTCGTCGTGAGCTGGCCTCCCGCCGCGACGCCGCCCGCCATGAAGCCCTCGAAGAGGATGGGCTTGAGCTCCGCGCGCGCGGCGTAGATGGCGGCGGTGTGGGCGGCCGGTCCAGATCCGATGATGACGACTTCGTGCACGGTCATGCTTTCCTCTGACGTTCGTCGAGCTCGTGTCGACGGCAGGTGAGCAGGGCGCGTCGCCCCGGTCGGCGCCCGAGGCGCCCTGTAGAGGAGCCAGGGGCTTCTCCACACGATGGGACGTCGGATCGCACCATCCGTGACGTCGCGCAAGCAGCCCCCTCGGACGTCGGACGGCCTACCGAAGCCCATTCGAGGAGGCGCGGGCCGAGATCGAGGTCGAGACCGCGATCAACCGGTCGAGACTCCTGTGGCGAGGTAGGCCGAGCGCCTCTCAGCTGCTCATCAAGGTCGCGAGGGCCGCGCCGCCGAGCCAATGGCCGCCGTCGGCGACGATGGTCTCGCCGTGCACGAGGGACGCCGCCGGCGTGCAGAGGAAGAGCGCGAGGTTCGCGATCTCCTCGATCGTGCCCATGCGGCCGAGCGGGATGCCCGCGATCATCTGGTCGCGGATCGGTCCGGGCGCGAGCCGCGACAGACCCTCGGTGTCCTCGATCGGCCCGGGGGCGATGCCGACCACCCGAACCCCCGAGCGGCCCCACTCGAGCGCGAGCGAGCGCGTGAGCGAGTCGACCGCCGCCTTCGCGGCGGCGGCGTGTGCCTGCAGCGGCGTGGCGCCGTAGTGCAACGTCGCGCTGATGTTCACGATGACGCCGGCCGCCTTCTTCAACGCCTTCTCGAAGGCGGCCTTCGAGACGTTGAAGGTCCCGATGGTGTCGATCTCCATCACGGTGCGGAACGCGTTGTAGGAGAGCTGGCTCGCCGGACAGAGGAAATTGCCCGCCGCGCCGTTGACGACGATGTCGATCTTCCCGAAGCGCTCGAGCGCGGCGTCGAGGGCGGCCTCGACGGTCTCGGGCTTGCGCACGTCGCACGCGACCCCGAGGCAGGCGCGCCCGGTCGCGTCCGCGAGCTCGCGCGCGCTCTCGTCGAGTCGGTCTTGTTTGCGGCTCGTGATCACCGCGTCGGCGCCGTGCGCCATCAGCGCCGCGGTGATGCCCTTGCAGATGCCGCTCCCTCCACCCGTGACGAACGCCACCTTGCCCGCGAGCACGTCTTCTCGGAACACCGACATCACCACACCTCCTGCGGGCGAGTGTATAGCACCCCGCGGGCGCGCTCCGTCGCGCGAGGAGGCGCTCCTCCGTTGCGGGGCCCCCGCGCCTCGCGGAAGATGCGCGGGTCGTGGACGTCGACGTCGTCGTCATCGGGGCAGGAGTGGTCGGGCTCGCGTGCGCGGCCGCGCTCGCGCCCCACCACGGGGTCCTCGTGATCGAGCGACACACACGACCTGGTACGGAGACGAGCGCGCGCAACAGCGGCGTCATCCACGCCGGGCTCTACTACCCGCCCGGCTCGTTGAAGGCGCGGGCGTGCGTCGAGGGACGCCGTCGCCTCTACGAGTACGCACGAGCGCGCGGCGTCGCCCACCGGCGGACGGGGAAGCTCGTGCTCGCGGTCGACCCGAGCGAGGAGGCGGCTCTCGGCGCGCTCCACGCACGCGGGCTCGAGAACGGCGTCGAAGGCCTCTCGCTGCTCGACGGACGCGAGCTGCGGGCGCGCGAGCCGAACCTGCGCGCGCGCCTCGCGCTGCACGTCGCGCCGAGCGGCATCGTCGACGCACATGGGCTCATGGCGGCGCTCGCGGCCGACGCGCGGACGGCGGGCGCGCTCTTCGCTTGGGGGCAGCCGGTGGTGGGCCTGCACGCGGACGCGGCTGGCTGGCGCGTGGAGACCGCCGACGCCGTGGTGCGCGCGCGCCTCGTCGTGAACGCCGCCGGGCTCCACGCCGACGAGGTCGCGTCGCTCGCGGGGCTGGACGTCGACGCCCTCGGGTGGCGTCTCGACCCCTGGAAGGGCGACTACTTCGTCGTCGCTCGCGGGCCGAGCACCACGACGCCGCTGGTCTACCCGATGCCCGTCGTCGGGGGCCTCGGCGTGCACCTCACGACCGACCTCGGCGGCGCCCGGCTCGCGGGGCCGGACGCCGAGCCGTGCGCCCGCGGCGCCCGGCTGGACGTGCGCGAGGACAAGGCGGCCGCGTTCGCGGCGGCGGTGTCGCGTTACCTGCCCGGCGTCCGAGCGGACGACCTCCGCCCGGCCTACGCGGGCGTGCGCCCCAAACGCATGAGCGCGCGGTCGACGGGGTTCGCTGACTTCGTGCTCGACGAGCGCCCGAGCGGGCTCGTGCACCTCCTCGGGGTCGAGTCGCCGGGCCTCACTGCCGCGCTCGCCTTGGGCGCCGACGTGGCGGCGCGGTGTCGAGGGCGTTGAGACACCGAGGGAGACGTCGAGAGGAGCGTCGAGGGGAGCGTCGAGAGGAGCGTCGAGGGGAGCGTCGAGGGACCACGGGACGTCGCGGAGGAGCGCGCGCCGCCGAAGGCGCGGGGTGTAAGCTCGGAGCTCGCCGGCCGTTTCGAGGTGTTCTCGCGCGCCGCCCTACCGGAGGGCGCGCCGAGCCTCCGCTCGCTGCCCCGTGCGGGCTGGCGACGTGGTGACAGCCCCTCGAAGGAGCTGATCCCGACAAGCATTAGCGGAACGGAAAATCGACCTTATGATGTCGCGCGTGGGTCGACCCAACGACGACATCGCCGACCGCCACGAGCTCGTGCGCCGCTTCGGTCGAAAGCCCAGCAATCGCGACTTCGAGCGTCAGTTCCGCGTCCGCCGCTTCGCGGGGCCCCTCGCGCACACGACGCAGCTCGAGCACCTCCGGATCGTGCACCTGACCGACATCCACGTCGGGCGGGTCACGCCGATGGAGGCGCAGCTCGAGGCCGTGAGGATCACCAACGAGGCCAAGCCGGACGCGGTGGTCATGACGGGCGACTTCGTCTGCCACAGCCACGCCTACCTGGACGAGCTCACCTACGTGATCCAGGCGATCGACGCGCCGGTCTTCGGGGTGCTCGGCAACCACGACCATTGGAGCGGCGCCGCCGAGGTGCGGTGGGCGCTGCAGCGCGCCGGCAACTTCGAGCTGCTCGACAACGTGTGGACCACCATCACGCTGCGTCATCAGCGCTTGCAGGTGCTCGGCCTCGACGACGCCTACACGGGCCACGCGCGATGGCGTGAGGCCACGAAGGGGCTCGACGCGGACGTGGCGACCCTCGGGCTCTCGCACATCGCGGAGATGGCCGACCCGCTCTGGAGCAAGGGCGTGCCGCTGGTCTTGGCGGGACACACGCACGCGGGGCAGATCACGGTCGCCAAGCTCCACGAGCTCGCGGTCGGCAAGCTCGCCGGCCACAAATACGTGCACGGGCTCTACGGCAAGCGTCGCCACGACGACCCCGCGACGGCTCCTGGCGCGGTCTACGTCGGCGCGGGCGTCGGCGCGGCGGTCGTCCCGCTGCGCATCGGCGAGCGCTCTCGCCGCGAGGTGACGATCTTCGAGCTCGGCCACGAACCTGGTAGCTTCGCGGAGCCGCTGGAGGAGCAGGCGCCGCTCCCCGGTCGCAAGCCCTCTCGGAAGACGCGGCTCAAGCGCGAGCAGGCCGTCGAGCGCAAGCGCCTCAAGCGGGAGCGCGCGGCCCTCGTTCAGGTCGGCGACCGGGACGAGTAGTCACCATCGCCAATCCAGCTCAGTGGCAGCTCTTGTCCCGCTTGCGCACGAGCCGCGAGACGGGGACGTCCGGGCCGCGCCGCACGCGCGGGCGTCGCGGGGCGATGCCGAGCTTCCAGACCAGATAAGCGACGGCGAGCAGCACGACCGCGCCGGCGGCCCACGCTTGCCAACCCATCGCGAAGGTCCACGGCATGCGCTCGTTGTGGTCCACCCTCTCGCCTCTCGCCACTCGAGGCACGGGCTGGCTCGAGACCAGCGGTTCGTCCGCTACCCGAGCCCCCAACCGAGAGCCAGCCCCGTTTGGTAGACGATGAGCGTCACGACGTACGCGAGCGCGGTCATGTACCCGAACATCAGCGCCGGCCATTTCCACGACCCGCTCTCGCGGCGGACGACCGCGATCGTGCTCATGCACTGGCAGGCGAGCACGAAGAAGACCATCAGCGCGACGCCGCTGAGCGGGGTCATGAGCTTCGAGCCGTCGCGTCGCGTCGCGTCGCGGAGCTGCTCCCGCAGCGGCGAGCTCTCCTCGTCGGCCTCGCCGATGCCGAAGACCACGCCGAGCGTCGAGATGAAGACCTCCCGGGCGGCGAACGCGCCGAGGACGCCGACCCCCATGCGCCAGTCCATGCCGAGCGGCTCGATGGCCGGCTCGATGCCCTTGCCGAGCCGGCCAGCGATGCTGTGCTCCAGCTGCTCGCCCGCTTCGGCGGCGTCCAGGGCGGCGAGCCGCTCGTCCAGCGCCTCGCCTTCGAGGGCGGCGGTGGCCGCGGCGCGCTCGGCCTCGTAGCGCGCGCCCACGTCCGCGCTCTTCGGGAACGAGAGCAGCGCCCAGAGCACGATCGTGAGCGCGAGGATGATGGTGCCCGCGTCCACGAGGAAGGTCTTCACCCGATCCCACGTGGTGCCGACCAGGTTGCGCAGCACCGGGAGGCGGTAGGGCGGAAGCTCGAGCACCATCGTCGGCCGCGGACCTCGGACCGCCGTGCGGCGCAAGACCGCGGCCGCGCCGAGGGTCGCGGCGACGCTCAGCGAGTACATCGAGAAGAGCACGACGGCGCCGACGCTGAAGACTCCGACCCGCGTGTCCGCGGGGAAGATGGTCGCGGTGACCAGCACGTAGATCGGCAGCCGGGCGCTGCAGCTCATCAGCGGCAGCGCCATCATCGTGACGAGGCGGTCCTTCCGCGAGGCGATCGTGCGGGTCGCGAGCACGGCGGGCACCGCGCAGGCGAAGCCGCTGAGGAGCGGGACGAAGGCCTTGCCGTGCAGGCCGACGGACTTCATCACGCGGTCGATCACGAAGGCCACGCGCGCGAGGTAGCCGCTGTCCTCGAGGAAGGAGATCAGCAAGAAGAGCAGGGCGATCTGCGGGACGAAGACCAGCACGTTGCCCACGCCCGCGACGACGCCGTCCGTGAGCAGGTCTCGGAAGGGGCCCTCAGTCATCACGCCGCGGAGCCAGCCTTGGCTCGCGGCGATGCCCTCCTCGATGAGGCCGATGGCGGGCTCGCTCCATCGGAAGAGGCTCTCGAAGACGACGAACATCACGGCGGCGAAGGCGACCAGGCCGGCCACGGGGTGGACGAGCACGGCGTCGATGCGGTCGGTGAGGCGCGGCTTGGGGGGCCCAGGTCTCACCGCGTCCGAGATGAGCTGGTCGAGCAACGCGTAGCGCGCGGCGACGAGCTCGAGGTCGAGGTCTCGCCCGGCGGCGTCGGCGGCTTCGTGTCGCGCCTGGGCGATCGCGCGGAGCGCGGCGGGCACGTCGTGGAGCTCGTCGTCGCGGTCGAGGCTGAGCAGCGCCCAGAGCGCCCACGCGCGCGCGAGCCGCGGCGGGGCCTTCAGCACGTCCGCGGCGACGCGCGCCACCGCCTCGACGTCGGCCTCCGCCTCCGCGCCCAGGACGGGCGCCGGGGGCGCGGGGCGCCCAGCCGGTGGTTCGCCCGCGGAGGGGAGGGCGGCCTGGTCGCGGTCGTCGGTCGGCGCGTCGGTCGGTGTATCGGTTGGCGCGTCGGTCGGCGCGTCGGTCGGCACGTCGGTCGGCGCGTCGGTCGGCGCGTCGGTCGGTGTATCGGTGGCGCGCTCCTCCTCGAGCCGCTGCTCGTCGAGGCGGGCGGCGACGGCCGCGGTGAGGGCGTCGAGGCCTTCGCTGCGCGACGCGACGACGGGCACGACGTCGGCGCCGAGGCGGGCGGCGAGCACGTCGACGTCGACGTCCATGCCCGAGGCGCGGACCTCATCCATCATGTTGAGCGCGACGACCGTCGGCAGCCCCGTCTCGCAGACCTGGAGCGCGAGATAGAGGCTGCGCTCGAGCGAGGTCCCATCGAGCACGACCACGACGACCGCCGGCGCGTCGCGGAGGAGCGCGTCGACGGCGATCTGCTCTTCGGGGGAGCGCGCGGAGAGGCTGTAGGTGCCCGGCAGGTCGACGAGCTCGGCCGCGTGCGGCCCCGCTCGCCAAGCGGCGGTGCGTCGCTCCACGGTCACGCCCGGATAGTTGCCGGTCCGCGCGCGGACCCCCGCGAGCCGGTTGAAGAGCGTGGTCTTCCCCGCGTTCGGGTTGCCGACCAGGTACACGAGCGGCTTGTCGCTCAAGCGGGCATCCTCCAGGCGAACATCGTCACGCTCGGGCGGGCGCGGCGGCCGGCTCGTTCGCGGTGGCGCTCAGGGCCTCGACCTCGATCGTCCGCGCCTCCTCGGCCCGGAGCGAGAGGCGGTAACCGCGGAGCGAGAGCTCGATCGGGTCCCCCAAGGGGGCCCTGCGGACGATCTCGAGCTCGGTGCCCGGCAGCACCCCCAGCTCGAGGAGCCGACGCCGCACGGGGCGTTCGCACGCGATGGCGCGTACGCGGGCGCGGGCGCCGAGGGGGAGCTCTCCGAGGTGGGCCATGAGCTGTTGATAGTCGTTTTCAACAAGCCCGCAAGCCTTTCCCGCACGCGGTGTGTGATCGTTCGCTGCTCCGGAGGCCGGCTCGTGTCGAGCGCCCGCTTGCGCGCCGCCCGTGGAGCCTCGCTTCGTCCGCCGCCGCCGCGCGTGCGCCCTGCGTCGTGCGCCGCCGCCGTGCCGTGCGCCGTGCGCCGTGCGCCGTGCGCCGTGCGCAGTGCGCCATGCGCCGTGTGCCGTGCACCATGCCCTGTCACGCCGTGCGCCGCCCGCTACCGGACCGCGACCTGCTTCGCTTCGGTCCGTCAGAGGACGAAGGGCAGGATCGCTCGCCGCTCGCGGGGGTAGTCCGGAAACTTCTCCCGGTACCAGCGGTGGTGGTCGAGCGCGCGCGGGAAGAGGTTCGCGAAGGTGAAGAGCGCGAAGAGCAGACCGGGGAAGGTCCACGCGGCGACCGCGAAGCCGGCCCACTCGAGCATCTCGCCGAGGTAGTTGGGGCAGCTCACGAACCGGTAGAGCCCGCCGTGCGGGATCTTGTAGCCCGTCTCGCCGGGCGCGCGGAGGTTCCGCAGGACGTGGTCCGCGTGCTGGTTGATGCTCCAGCCCACGAAGAAGAGCGCGACGCCCGCGAGGAAGCGGGGATCGGCGAGCCAAACGTTCTCGACGAGGTGTGGCGCGAGCGCGACGATCGCGAAGGCGTTCATGCCGCCGTTGGCGCAGTTGAAGACGAACGCGAGGCCGACCGTGAGCGCGGGCTTCCGCTTGTCGCCGCCTCGCATGAGGAAGGGGAAGACGAAGCTTCGGTAGAGGTAGTGGAGCTGCCAGAGCCCCGCGAGGAGGAGCTGCGGTGCGCTCCAGGCCTCCGCGAAGAGCACGAAGACGATGGCGAAGCCGATCGGCGACGGCGCCTCCATGATGATCCAGCCCCAGCGCGCCGGGATGGTCGGTCCCCAGCCCGGCCGCGCGTGCCGCCCGTATGGGGCGGTCACGAAGAAGAGCGACGGAAACGTGAGCAGCCCGAAGCCCGCGACGAAGGCGAGCGCGCCGGCGTAGAGCGGGTAGGTGTCGAAGGGGAACATCGGCGGCGTCCTACCACGTGGGCGACCCTTTGGCGCCTCGCCGGCGAGTACCTCGTCGCGGCGATGAATCGAGTCCGGGGCCTCGCGCGTCGAAGGTTCCGTGGACCCCGCCCTCAAGTCGGCCTCACGCGAGCCTTCGCTGCGCGCGACGGGCAACGGCGGTTGCGCGCTGACCGGCCTCGCGGCGTCGACGTCAACGAAATTCGACGCCTCGAATTTGGTACCTCGGCTTCCGACCCGTCATTGTGTAGGAGGTGTGGAAAAACTCGGGATAGCTGTCGCGTTCATCGCCCTCCTGAGCACCTCGCCCGCCCGGGCCTGGGACGACGCCCCGCTCTGCGCCTTCGATCCGGCCGCCCTCGGCGTGCAGGCCTCCGTCTGGCGCGACGCCTCCGCGACCCCTTCGCGCGGGACGTCGCTGCCCACCCTCGAGGTCGGCCCGATGTGCAGGGCCGAGCAGCCCACGACCTCGCGCGTGGTCGACGACGCCGCGGCCCGAGCGGCGTGGGCGCGCGCGAGCGTCGACGAGAGCGACGACGCGCTCCTCGCGCTGGACACCGTCGCGGCGGCGCTCCCGCGGCTCGAGGACCGCGTCGCGTTGCGGCGCGGCGAGATCCTCCTCGCGCGAGGTGAGCCCGCCGAGGCCACGCGGGCCTTCGAGCGCGCCGCGAGGAGCGTCGACGCCTCGCTGGCGCTCCGCGCCGAGGTCGCGCGGGTGCGGGCGCTCTTCGCCGCGTCCCATCGCGGCGCGGGGGAGGCGCTCGCCACCCTGGTGCGCCGCTACCCCGACCTGCCCGAGGAGCCCGAGCTTCGCCTGCTCGAGGCGAACGAGGCGTTCGCGCGAGGCGACACCGCCGCTGGCATCACGCGCCTTCGTGTCCTCGACATCCGCTTCCCCGGCACGATGGCCGGCCGGCAGGCGCGTGAGCGCTTGCTCGCGCTCGAGCGCGCGGGGACCGCGTCGCGCGCGCTGACGGATCTGCAGCGGGTGGAGCGCGCCGAGCGCCTGGTGCGCTTCGGTCCGCTCGACGAGGCGAAGCGGGAGCTCGGCGCGCTCGAATCCGAGGGCCTTCACGCGACGCTGCGGCCGCGGGTGCACTCGCTGCTCGGCCGCATCGCGCGTCACGAGGGGCGCTGGGCGGACGCGGAGCGACACCTGGCGCTCGCGCGCGGACCGGGCGCCGCCGACGAGCCCTCGGCGGACGCCGAGCGCGCGCTCGACATGGCGGCGGCGGCGCGCTCCCGCGAGGTCGAGCGTACACGCGCCGAGCTACGACGCCTCGGCTGGCGGGACGCGCTGGCGCTTCAGCGGCGGGTACCGAGCGGACGCCTCCTGCTGCTCGCGCGCGTCGCGGCGCGTGCGGATCTCCGCGCCGAGACCGACGCCATCCTCGCCGAGATGCTCCGCCGCAACCTGCCGCCCCGCGTCCGCCTGGACGCGGCGCTCTCGATCGTCGGCTCGGCGGACGACGAGGCCATCGTGAGCTTGCTCGAAGGGACGGACGCGCTGCCGGGGACCCACGGCGTGCAGGGGCTCTACCATCGCGCGCGGGCGCTCGAGCGCGTCGGGCGGCTCGCGGAGGCGGAGGTCGCCTTCCTCGAGGTGCGCCGGCGGGATCGCGGCGCGGCGCCTTGGTATGCGTTGCTGGCCGAGCTGCGCATCGACGAGGTGCACGCGGGGATGATCGCCGCGTGTGGGCCGAGCGCGACCTGCACACGTCCCGTCGGCGAGCTGGCGGGGGCGCCGCTGGCGCTCCCCTCGGACGCGCGGCTCGCGAGCCTCTCGCCGTCTGCGGTCGGTGGTGCCCCGGCCGAGGCGCGGCTCGACGCGCCTGCGCATCCGCGCCGCCCTTCGCGGCACGAGGGGCTCGTCGATCCCGCGCTGCTCCCTCCCGCGCCCCGCGCCCGCGCGGTCGACGGTCCCGCGCTCGCCGCGCGGCTCGAGCCCCTGGTCGAGCGGCACGGCGAGGCCTTCCCTTGGCTCGGTCGCGCCGCGGATCTGCTCCAGCTCGGCGAGCACGAGGACGCCGGACGGCAGCTCTACGAGGCCTTCCTCGCGTGGCGCGAGGCGGCGGGTCGTCCAATCCGCCGAACGGGGCTCGTCAGCGTCGCGCGCGGCGCGGAGCGTCCGCGGGTCGCGACGCCCTTCCCCTTGCGCCGGGCGCGTCGGGCGCTCGGGGCGCGCGATCGCGCGGAGCTGGTGTCGATCGCGACCGCCTTGGGCGACTTCGGCGCGAGCACCGGGTTCGGTGGATGGGCCGAGGTCGGCGCGCTCCCGCGGGCGTACGAGGCCGAGGTCGAGGAGGCGGCCCGTCGGCATGGGGTCGACCCGAACCTCCTCTTCGCCGTGATGCGCGTAGAGAGCGTCTATCAGAAGGAGATCGTCTCGTACGCGGGCGCGATCGGCCTCTGCCAGATCATGCCGCGCACCGGGACGCTGATCGCGCGCGCGCAGGGCCGAGACGACTTCACGACGGCGGACCTGCTCGATCCGAACGTGAACCTCGACTTCGCCGCCTGGTATCTGCGCTCGCTCATCGAGCGCTTCGAGGGGCGGCTGCCGCTCGCGATCGCGAGCTACAACGGTGGGCCCCACAACGTGCGCCGGTGGCTCCGCGATCACCCGACGGGGATGCCGCTCGACGCCTTCGTCGAGCACATCCCCTTCGGTCAGACCCACCGCTACGTGCGTCGCGTGCTCACCTTCTACGCGGCCTACCGAGCGCAGCAGGGGTTGCCGATGATCTCTCTGTCGAACGACCTCCCGGACCCGCCCGCGGACCGCGTCGGCTTCTGACCAACCCGCGATGGCAGGTCCTGCTCGGCCGTCGGCATGCGATGTCGGCGCGCGATGTCGGCGCGCGATGTCGGCGCGCGATGTCGGCGTGCGACGTCCGCGTGCGATGTCCGCGTGCGATGTCCGCGTGCGATGTCCGCGTGCGATGTCCGCGTGCGATGTCGGCGTGCGAAATCCGCGCGGGACGCCAGCGTGCGCGGGGAGTGGGAGGTCAGCGCGCGTGCGTGGGTGAAGGATCGCCGGCGCCTCGCTGCTCGCGCTCGTCGTCGGCGTCGGGCGCGTCGTCGTCTTCGCCTTCGTCCTCATCCTGCCAGCCAGCCGCGATCCAGGCCTCAGCCTGCTCGCGGGCGCGGGAGATGGGGGGAGGGACGTCGAGGCCCTCGAGGGCCACGCTCAAGGCCTGCCGCTGGGTCGCGTCTGCCTCGCCGGCGAGCCACGCGAGGGCGGCGAGCTCGACGCCGATCCGGTAGGCCGCCCGCGCGTCGCGGGCGTCGCGGGCCGTCGCCAACGCCACGACGCGCTCGCGGCGTTGCTCGGCCAAGAAGGTCCGCGCCGCTCCATCCCGGCGTATCTCCCAGGTCGCGCCGCCCGCGCCGCGGCTCCCGGGGCCGAAGGGCACCGACAGGCTGGGCGGGCGGTCGATGGCGAGGTGCACGAAGCGCACGACCGCGAGCGCCGCAGCTCGCCCATCGCCGAGGTCGCGCAGCGCTTCGACGCATGCGTCGCCGCCGAGCTCGAGCGTCGGGGTCACCTCGCGCAGGCTCCCGTCGGGGGCGACGCGTACGAGCGCGAGGCAACGTCGATCGCGCGCCGCGTCGGTCGCGCTGAGCACGATCTCGGGGTGTCCGTCCCCGTCGAGGTCGAGCGGCACGTCCTCCACGCCGACCGCGCTCCGCTCGAGGGACTCGGTGGGTGCGTCCACGGAGAGCACGAGCCCCCGGCGCGTCACCACGCGGACGAGCGTCGCGCCGTCCTCGCGGCGCATCGAGAGCGCGACCACGTCCGCGCTCGCGACCCGCGCGACGCGCGCGTAGCCGCTCGCCTCGAGGCGTCGCTCCAGCTCGTCGGCCTCGGACCGGGGATCGAGGCCGACGCGGAGGAATCGGGTGGGGTCCTCGTGCACGAGGGGCGGAGTCGCCGGATGGGCGCAGCCGAGGGAGAGCGCGAAGGTCACGGCGAGCTGGATCGGGAGGAGCGGACGTGACATGGACTTCGGGCCGGTCGGCGGTGATATTCCTCCGCTGCTCTTCGCTCTCTCGCAAGCGTTTCGTCATCTGCCCGCGGAGCCGAGCGCCCCGAGTCGCTCGCCTCGCCCGCTCGCCCCGCCTGCTCGCCCCCGCTGCCGCTGCTCGCAACGTCGCGACGTCGCGGGTGACGCCCGCTCTCTCAGGAGCCGAACACGATGTCGCTGCCTCCCAACGGTCTGTACCGCACCACGATTCCCCACCCCCTCGCGCCGGAGGATTTCCCGGCGGGTCGCCTCGTTTACGTCGGGCGCAAGGGCGAAGAGCCCTTCGTCGTCGTCCCGCACTTCAACGAGAACAATCGCTGGTTCTGGCGGGAGCCGGTGACGCCGCTCACCGACGAGCGGTGGGCGTCCAGCTTGTTCCCGCTGCCCGTCGAGGGCTTCTACACCTTGCCGCGGGTCCTCGAGCTCGGCGGCGGCGGCCGGTGGCTGGAGAACGCGATCGTTCAGCTCGGCTACGACCGGAGCGGGCAGGGCATCCTCTTCGTCGCCGAGAAGCGCGAGATGATGGAAGAGAACGCGCTCTACTTCTCGGACCGCGGGCATCGGATCGACGACGTGCTGCTGAGCCAGCTCCGCTGGGCGCCGATCCTACCCGTCAGCGAAGCCCCCGACGCCCTCCGCCACTGACGACAGCGCGCCTTTCCGCTCCGCCCGGCGAGCGCTGCCGTCTGGTGAGCCGCCTACCGAACGGCGCGCACCGAGCGGCCGCTCGCGGCGGTACCGCGCTGCACGGCGCGGCGGGGCTCGATCAGGGCGAGGAGGTCGCCGCCTTCGCCGCCGCGATCGCCTCGAGCCGCGCTCGGTCTTCGCGCCGCAGCGTGATGAGCCGGAAGCGCACGACGAAGCGCCCGTCGGGTTGTCGCTTGCTGCCGAGGCTCCGGCCCTCGAGCGAGAGCTCTTCCACCTGGAACGTCGCCGGAGCGCCAGGGGCGTAGGGGGCGGGCGAGAGCAGCTCGACCACGTTCTTCTGGTAGCCGAGGAGCACGCCTTCGCCTTCGCGGAGCGTCACCTTCATCATCGATCCTTCATCGCGTCGCGGGCCTCGCGGAGGTCGACCTTCCGCTTGATCGTCTCGCGGTCGTCGTGGGCCTTCCGGCCCTTACCGAGGCCGAGCTGGACCTTCGCGTGGCCGCTCTTGAAGTAGAGCTGCAGTGGGACGAGCGAGTAGCCACGGGTCGCGAGCTTCCCCTGCAGCCGCTCGATCTCGCGCTTGTGCGCCAGACACTTCCTCGAGCGCTTCGGCTCGTGGTTGAAGTGCGGGCCGCCTTGCTCGTAGGGCGCGATGTGCGCCTTGTGTAGCCAGAGCTCACCGTCGTGGACCGACGCGTAGGCACCCTCGAGGTCTGCCCGGCGCTGCCGCAAGCTCTTCACCTCGGACCCTTGAAGCATGAGCCCGACCTCGAGCGTCTCCTCGATCTCGTAGCGCGCCGCCGCCTTGGGGTTGCGGCAGACGAGCAGGTCCATCCCCGGGACCCCGTCCTGAATCCGGCGCGTCTTCACCATGGACCCACCGGCTTAGCACGGCCCCGAGCGAGGCACCCCCGGATCGGCACCTGGCGAGCCGTGCCCGTGCCGGGCTCCGTTCCCGTCCACATCCACGTCCACGTCCCCGTCCCCGTCCCCGTCCCCGTCCCCGTCCCCGTCCCCGTCCCCGTCCCCGTCCCCGTCCCCGTCACCGTCACCGTCACCGTCCCGTCCACGTCCACGACGTCCACGACGTCCCCGTCCCCGTCCACGTCCCCGTCCACGTCCACGTCCACGTCCACGTCCACGTCCACGTCCACGTCCACGTCCACGTTAAAGGATCCCACACATCCGGGGCGTCTCGTGATCTACTCGGCGAATGGAAAGAAAGACCCCAGTGGCGCCACCCGCAATGGATGAGTTCGCAGGAGCAAAGTTGCCTGACGCCCGGTTGGCGAAGAGGCTGGAGCACATCGTCGAGGCGGCAGCGGAAGACCCATCGGTAAGCCTTCCGAAGATGCTCGGTAGCGAGTCAGAACGTGAGGCGGCCTACCGCTTCCTGTCAAACGAACGCGTGGAGCCCAATGTGGTACTGCAGCCGCATATCGAGCAATCCGAGCGGCGAGCGGTCGCCGCGAAGTGCGTGCTGGCTTTACACGACACATCGACCTTCAAGCTTGAGGGCTCGCGCGGACAGCAACTTGGCTTTATCAACACTGGTGCGCGTGGATTCTATTTTCACGCAACGATTGCGGTGGCGAACAATGACCATCGAACGTGCCTCGGACTTCTGAAGGCAACCACGATATTCCGAGAGACAAAGAGCAAGGGAAAGAAGAAGCGCACCGGAGCCGAGTGCGCAGCCATCGAAGATCGGGAGTCGCGCCGATGGTGGGATCACGTGTCCGCCGTAGAGGAGAGCTTGTCCGGCCATTGCGACGTGATTCACGTCGCGGACAGCGAAGCGGACAACTACACGCTGATGTCGAATATGGTCGACGCGGGTGCTCGATTCGTGTTTCGCATGGCGCGCGATCGACGGGCCCGGGGCAGCGAGGAAGGCTCGTGGAGCCTCGTGAGCACGGCGACGAAGGGGGCAGCACATGTGGCGGAGCGCGACGTTCCATTGTCTGCTCGTGGCAAGAACCGACCACCAAAGACTCGGAAGAAGTTTCCTCCTCGCGACGCACGCAAAGCGAAGTTGCACTTCTCATCTATGCCCATCGTACTGAAGCGACCGCCGTATCTCAACGGTGACTACCACGCGGAGCTTCATGTCAATGTGGTCCACGTCTACGAGTTCGAGCCTCCGGAAGGCGTTGAGCCAGTGGAGTGGTTCCTCTTTACGACGGAGCCTGTGGCGAGTCGTGATGATGTTCTAGCTGTCGTTGATATCTATCGTAGGCGGTGGGTAATCGAAGAGTACTTCCGTGCCGTGAAGACCGGCTGCGGCTACGAGCAGCGCCAGCTTGAGAATCGGCATGCGTGGCTGACCATGCTCGCCATCACGCTCCCCCTCGCTTGGCGCCTTTTAAACCTTCGAAACGCGTCTCGAACTCGACCGGACGCACCAGCAACGGAAGTGCTCAGTCTCACTGAGGTCGATGTTCTGCGACATCTGCGCCCTCGCAAAGTCTCGGCTAACCCAACGATTCGCGAGGTGATGCTCCTCGTCGCCGAGCTTGGTGGGCACGTAAAAAACAACGGCGAACCGGGTTGGCTTGTGCTGCACCGAGGCCTCTCGAAGCTGCAGACGCTGGCAGAAGGCGTTGAAATCGCACGCCATTTTGGCGACACGACGCCCCTTCGGATGTGATCAATCCTTTAACGTCCACGTCCACGTCCACGTCCACGTCCACGTCCACGTCGTCCACGTCCACGTGCGCGTGCGCGTGCGCGTGCGCGTGCCCAAGACCGGACCGACTCCGAGACCGACTCAGAGACCGACTCAGAGACCGACTCCGAGACCAACCCCGAGCCCGACTCCGAGCCCGACTCCGAGCCCGACTCCGAGCCCGACTCCGAGCCCGACTCCGAGCCCGACTCCGACTCCGACTCCAAGACCGCGTCCGCTTGCCGCCACACCGCGGCACCCTGGACACGCGGCGTCGGGTCATCGACCTTCGGCACGGGTTGATCCCGCGCGGGATCAACCCATGCCGACCTGATAGGGTCGTCCCATGAAGCGAAGGGTGCTGATCGTCGGCTCGGGGGCCATCGGAGGTACGATCGCGGGCAAACTGCTGGAGCAGCACGGCGGCGACCACGAGATCCACGCGCTCACGACGAACGACGCCATCGCGGACGCCGTCTCCACCCACGGCTTCCGCCTGCGGGGAGTCGACGGCGAGGCCGCCGTCGCGGGGCGCTGCGTGCGCGCGCCCGAGGGCGTCTACGACTGGATCCTCCTCGCCACCCAGCCTCCGCAGGTCGAGGCGGCTGCTCGGGACGTCGCGGCGAGCCTCGCGCCCGAAGGGGCGATGGTCTGCCTGCAGAACGGCCTGTGCGAGGCCCGCATCGCGCGCATCGTCGGCGCCGAGCGCGTGCTCGGCGCGGTGGTCGCGTGGGGCGCCTCGATGCCAGAGCCGGGCGTCTTCGAGCGGACGTCGAGCGGTGGATTCACCATCGGTCGCATAGACGGGCTGGAGGACCCACGTGCGCTCGAGCTCGCGACGCTGCTCGAGCCGGTGGGCCCCGTCGACGTGACGACCGACCTCGCCGGAGCGCGGTGGAGCAAGCTCGCGATCAACTGCGCCATCTCGACGCTCGGCACCCTCGGCGGCGATCGGCTCGGCGCGCTGATGCGCCGCCGCGTGGTCCGCCGCCTCGCGCTCGAGATCATGACCGAGACGGTGGAGGTCGCGCGCGCCGAGGGGGTCCGCCCAAGGAAGGTCAGCGGTACGCTCGATCTCGAGTGGCTCGCCCTACGCCCCGACGAGCGAACGTCGACGGGCTCGATGAGCTTGCTCGCGAAGCACTCGATGCTGCTCGCGGTCGGCGCTCGCTATCGCCGGCTCCGCAGCTCGATGCTCTCGGCGATCGAGCGCGGGCGCCCCCCCGCGATCGACTTCCTCAACGGCGAGGTCGTCGATCGGGGCGCCGCGCACGGCGTCGCGACCCCCGTGAACGCAGCCGCGCGCGAGCGGGTCCACGCCCTCGCCCGCGGTGAGGCGACGCCCGCCATGGCCCAGATCGACGCCCTCGCGGCCGAGGTGCTCTGAGCGACTGCGTGGGCCGTCGCCGTGCCCGCCATGGCCCAGACGACGCCCTCGCGGCCGATGTGCTCTGAGCGACTCGTGGGCCGTCGCCGTCGACGACCCACGGGGATTGGACCCCTCGATCACCGGCGGCCGCGACCTCGACCCGGACGACCCATATCGAGCGTCGCGGCGGACGTGACCTGCTGACCGCCCGTCGTGACGACGACGGGATGGCTGCCGCGGATGCCGCCGGGGAGCTGCACGACGAGCTGGGTGGGCGACTGACCGACGACGGGGCAGAGGACGCCCGCGATGGTGACCTGGGAGTCGGCGCCGAAGCCGCTTCCCCCGATCACGATCTGGGTGCCGCCGCGGACGTCGCGCGTCGCGAGCGTGCGCACCACCGGTGGGAACGAGAGCTGGAACGGCTGAGCGAAGGTCGAGCTGCCGCGCGCGCTCCGCACGGTGAGCTGCTCCGTCGGCCGGCGGCTGCTCGGGATCACGACCTCGACCCATCCTGGGCCGGTCGCGCGGATGGGGAGCCGCGCGCGGCCGAAGAGGATCTCGTCGCCCGGTTGGAAGCTCGTCACGCTGATCCGCACGACGGTCCCGGGCGGGCCGGCCAAGGGTTGGATCGCCGTGATCATCGGAGCGGGCGCCTCGATCTGAACCGTGACGTTCGTCTCGAAGCGTTGGCCCGTGGAGCCTCGCAGGATCGCCAGCGTGGCCGTCGTCGCGCCCGGCGCGAGCGTCGCGGTGAGGCGCGTGGGCGTGAGCCGCACGACGGGGAGCTCGACCGCGCCGAGGAAGACGCGATCACCCGCGAGGAAGCCGGCGCCCTGGATGTCGATCTGGGTCCCCACCCGACGCGTGCCCGCGGTGACGCGGGTGATCGTCGGCGCGACCTCTACGACGACCGTGCCAGCGATCATCTGCGGCGCCGCGGGGTGTCGAACGACGACCTGCCCGTTGCCCACCGCGGGCGGCAGACGGAAGACGAGGGCGGTGGGGGAGACGCTCTCGAGCTGGACCTGTCGGCCACCGACGAACACGGTGGTCCGGGCATCGAAGCCCTGCCCGCGGATCGTGATGGGGGTGCCGGCTGGGCCGGACGCGCGGTCGAGGCCGCTCACGGAGACGTTGGCGCGGACGCTGACGCGAACGGCTTGGGCGGTCGCGGTCGCGTGGAGCGAGAGCACGGCCAGACAGGAGACGAGGAGCGCGCCGAGCGCGAAGCTCGAACCGGGTGCGCGTGGCCGAGCACCTCGGTCGCTCAGGTCTTGGAGTGTGCGCCGGGCGATCCGTCGTCGGCCCGATGAGCGGCCTCCACGATCATCCATCGCGATCCGGGTCGAACCTCCGGTCTTGGCTACGAGGCGAGTGCACGAGTTCATACGATCCTCCAGAGATGAGGGCGGAGAGCCCACGGTGGGGTACGACGGTCGATCGAGACGGGGCTTCACGTGACCGGTCGATCTTGATGGTCGCTCGCCCACCGGGAGCTCCCGAGAGGCGGTGAGCGGTGAGACGTCGAGGATACGGGGCGATCGACGCCATTTTGTGAAGGTTCGTGAAGATGCTCGTGCGGCCCACCCGCGTGGAGGCCGCGAGCCCCGTAAACGATGTGGTACACCGACGCCGAGGTGAATCCGCCCGCGGCCGCGTCGTCGGATTCGCATTGGAGGTGCCGGTGTTCGTGAGACCACCCGAAGATCGATGTGTGGACTCCGAGGTCGCCGAGGCGGCTCGGGTCGTCCACCGGCGCGCCGATCGGCTCGTGATCGTCGTCGTGGGCGTGCTCTTGGCTGTGGCGACCGTCGCCGCGCTCGCGATCGCTCAATACTCGCTGGGCGATTCGCGGTTCGACAAGCCGCGGAGCGGCGCCTATCTCGTCCTTCTCTTTCCGTATCTCGCGGCCATCGGGATCGGTCGCTTGGGCTACCTGCTGCTCCTGCCGCCGGCGGTCACGCGCTGGCTCGAGGAGGAGCGTCGCCGGCGCGGGCTGACGGCCGAAGACCTCGAGAGCGTGTTGTTGCTCTTTCCCGCGTTCGGCGCCGCGAAGGTGCGCCGCGGCGTCGCCAAGGCGGTCTTCTGGCTCGCCATCGGGGTCGTCCTCACGTGCCTGCTGTCGTCCGCGCTCCTTTGGGGCGTGAGCCTGATGGACGCATCGTGAGAGTCCGCGTCCGAGCCCGAGCTCGCGTCTGAGCTCGTGTCCGCGTCCGAGTCCGCGTCCGCGGCGTCCGAGTCTGCGTCCGAGTCTGCGTCCGAGTCTGCGTCCGAGTCTGCGTCCGAGTCTGCGTCCGAGTCTGCGTCCGAGTCTGCGTCCGAGGGTTAGAGCCTCGTCAGCGTCATGACCAGCACGCCCACGAAGGCGGCGACGACCGGGAGAACGAGCGCCGAGGTGAGCACCGCCCAGCGATATGCCTCGCGCGTCGACTCCTCCGAGGGCGTGACGATCCACAGCGCGGCGTCCGCGGGGCACGGGGTGGGCTCGCCCGCTCGGTAGCTCTCGTCGACGCGCTCGAACGTGCCCAGCAGGTAGACCTCGTCATCGGGCGACGGGGCGCCGCGCTCGCCGCCGATCACCTCGAGTCGCGGCGCCAGCGCGACGCGTCTGTCGGCGGCGTGGAAGCGCGCTCCTTCGCCGAGCTCCACGGCGCCGACCTCCCAGCGCGGCGTCGCGTCGGAGACGATGCGGCCACGCAGCAGATCGCGCCCCGGGCGTGGCGAGGCGAGGCTCACCACGCGTGCGTGCCGGGCCGCGGCGGCGGCGAGGCCGAGCAGGCCGAGGAGCGCGGCCGCGACGAGCCCGAAGCCGGTCACGCCGAGGCGCGCTTTCGCGCGATCGCCGAAGCGATCTCCACGACGCGCCCCGTCGGGGTCGACGCGGACGACCCCGACGCGCATGGAGCCCTCGCGCCGGACGTAGATCGTGATCTCCTCGCCCTCACGTCGCGCGCCGACGTAGTCGATGGCACCCTCCGCGAAGCGCACCTCGCCGACTCCGCCACCGTCATGGGCCTCGACCGAGAGCCCCCGCGGCGTCGAGCGGACGACGAGCGAGGTGCCCGGCAGGGCGAGCGGCGCGTGCCGGGTCGGGTGCACCAACGCCTCGTAAGGAGGCAGCACCTCGGCGGGCAGCGGCACGAGCAGCGCGAGGGCGATCGCCACCCCGCCGAGCGTCGCGCTCCCGACCGCCGCCGCGAGGGCCGCGCGCAGCAACGTCGGGCTCGCCGCGTCGCCGCGCTCGACGTGCTCGTGCCGGTGGCGCGCGCGAGCCGCCACGGCGTGCGCGATCAGCACGGGGGTGGCGACGGCGGGGCCCGCGAGCAGGACGAACGCGACGGTGGCGATCGCGAGCCCGCTTCCGGCGCGGGCCCACCACGCGGCGGCGAGAAGGGGACCGACCACGAGCGCGAGGACGATGAAGACCGCGACGAAGCGGTGCCTCCAGCCGGCCGCTCGCGCGTCACGGAGGCCCGCGCGGACCGTCGGCAGGACACCCGGAGGGCGCGAGGGGTCGAGGGCGGCCGACGCGATCGAGAGCAAGGGCGAGAGCGCGAGGACCGCGAGCACGACGCACGCGACCGTCAGACCGATGGACGTCGCGTCGCTCGCGTGGGACTCCGAGAGCATGACGACGCCGGCGTGCGCGAGGACGCCCAGGGCGGCGAGGAGCCCCATCGGCCACCGGCGGTCCGCGTCGCCGAAGGCCACGCGGGCGTGCTCGGCGGCCAAGCGGCCCGCGATGATCGCGACCATCGGCAGGCCCGCACCGAGGACGAAGGCGCACGGCACCGCGAGCAGGCAGAGACCCGCGGCTGCGATCACGTTCGCGCCGCGGGTCGCGCGGAGCAGCTGCCGCGTCGTGGTCGAGGTCGTCACCGACCGCAGCTTGCCACGATTGTCGGGATCGCCACGCGACGACGCCGGGCGTGTGGGTCCACCTCAGGCGTGGAAGAGGGGCGCGCGACGTCGGGCGAAGCGCTGCATGCGGAACCACACGTCCGGGGTCGGGGCGTCGATTCGGAAGCCGTGACCTGGCCAGACGCCGGGTGCGCTGCGTGTCCAGACGAGCGTCGCTCGGACGGTGAACGAGGTCTCGCCCGTGAGGTGAACGGTGAGCTGCGCGGGGGTGCCCAGCGCTCGCTCCTCGTAGGTCGCCCAGAAGACGCCGAGCTCGCCGTCGAGCCCCTCCCAGAGCGCGCTCTCGCTCTGCAGCGCGACGGCAACCTCGACGCGTTCCGTCACGTCATCGGGGTCATCGGAGAAGGGCGGGGTGTCGACGAGCGTGCGATCGTCGGTCCACTCGGGTGGTTCGACTGGCTCGGTCGGGAGGTCGACCTTCGTCGTGAGCTCCTCGTGCTCGTCGGCGTCGACCGGCAGCACGAGCGGGGCCGCGGTCGCCGCCGAGAGCGCGGCCACGAGGTCGGGGGGAAGCGAGCGCGCGTAGATCCCGCTCGGCTTGCGCGGCCGGGGGGTGGCGGGCTCGAGCCCGGGCTCGCGCCAGCGGCGCGCGTGGTGGTGTTCCGTGGAAGGCATGGACGTGCGGGGTACGCCCAGGCCCCGGAGATCTTCCCGCGCGGGCACGGGGTCTGGCGAGTCGGCGGCCGTGGGGAGCGGCGACGTGGATGGCTCGACGCCGTCGGGAGCGGCGACGTGGATGGCTCGACGCCGTGGATGGCTCGACGCCGTGAGGTGGATTCGTCCGGGCCTGCGGAGCGGCGCCGTCGCGGACGGATCGCGCCCACGGTCCGCCGCCGCGAGGTGGATTGCTCGATGCCCGCCGTTCGGCGCACACTCGTGGCATGTCGCCTCGTCCGCCGCCGGCGCGTCGGCCCGAGCACGCCCTGCGGGTGCTCGTCGAGCTCACGCGCGCGCTCACCGAGGCGCAGGTCGGGCTCGAGACGGCGCTGCGGCTCGTGACGGACGCGGGCGTGGCGCTCTTCGCTTGCGACCACGCGTCCGTTCGCGTGCTCGACGATCGCGGAGAGCACCTGCTCAGCGGCGCGCGGAGCGGCGCCAGCGCCCACGCGATCCCCTCGAGCTTCCGCCGCGGGCTTGGGGTCGCGGGGTGGGTCATCGAGCACGGCGACGTCGCGCGTGTGGACGACATCGCGACCGACCCGCGCTTCGTCCAGGTCCCCGGTCAGGGCTTCGACATCGGCTCGCTCCTCTGCGTCCCGCTCTTCTCGTCGGGCGGGGTGATCGGCTGCCTCTCCTTGACGGCCACGGTGCGTGGCTACTTCTCTGCGGACGACGAGATCCTCGGGAGGCTGCTCGCGAACTGCGCGGTCCCGCCGCTGGAGCGGGCGCGCTTGCAGCGCCTCGCCATCACGGACGCGCTCACGGGCGCCTTGCGCCAGAACCAGCTCCGTCCGGTGCTGGAGGGCGCCATGCAAGCGGCGCGCGCGCACGGGGGCACGTTGTCGATCGTCGCGCTCGACCTCGATCACTTCAAGCGGGTGAACGACGACTTCGGGCACCTCGTCGGCGACGAGGTGCTCCGCGTCTTCGCGCGCCGGGTGCGCGAGCAGGTGCGGGCCGAGGACATCGTCGTCCGGCGCGGCGGGGAGGAGTTCGTGGTCGTCTTGCCCGCGTGCGATCTCGACGTCGCGATCGCGGCGGCCGAGCGCATCCGCGGCCACCTCGCGACCGTCCCGATGGAGGTCGAGGGGCTCTCGATCCTCCAGCGGGTGTCGGCTGGCGTCGCGCGCTGGGACGGGAAAGAGAGCGCCGCGTCGCTCGAGCGTCGGGCGGACGACGCGCTCTACGCGGCGAAGCGCGCCGGTCGCGACCGCGTCGTGGTGGCGGACGCGGCCTGACGCCCGTCGGTCGCCGTCGGCTCGGAACCGCAGGCACCACGGGGAACCACGGAACCACGGGACCACGGAACCACGGGACCACGGGACCATGGGGAACCACGGCACCACGGGACCACGGGAGGGAACCAGGGGAACCAAGGGGAACCACGCGACCACGGGACCACGGGACCACGGGACCACGGGACCACGGAACCACGGAACCACGCGAAACCACGGAACCACGCCATGTGCGGTCGCCGCCCCCACAGACCGCCTCGGGCGGCGAGCCCCGCGTTGCGGGCCGCGCGCGGGTCTGTGTACCCTCGATGGTGATGCGTCGCCTGTCGTCTTTCGTGTTGTGCGTGGGGCTCTTGGCATGTGGCGGCGATGACGGGCCTCCGGACGTCGATGGCGGCGCGGACGCGAGCCCCGCGCTCTGCACGTCCGACGTGTCGTGCGACGACGCGGTGTATTGCAATGGCGTCGAGCGCTGCGCGCCCGCCGCGGCCACGGCCGACGCGCGCGGATGCATCGCGGGCACGCCCCCGTGCCCGACCGGGGTGCGCTGCCTCGAAGCGCAGGCGCGCTGCGAGACGGACTGCGACACCCAGCCGGACGCGGACGGTGACGGCTACGCCGCCGTCGAGTGCGGGGGTGAAGACTGCGACGACAGCGATCCGAGCATCCACCCGGGCGCGACGGAGATCTGCGACGCCGAAGGGGTCGACGAGGACTGCGATCCGTCCACGCTCGGCCCCGACGGGGACGGCGATGGCTTCGTCGCCACCGGCTGTTGCAACGTCCAGCCGGCAGGAGACCTGCGCTGTGGCACCGACTGCGACGACACGGATCCCACAATCTTTCCGGGCGCCTCCGAGCTCTGCAACGGCGTCGACGACGACTGCAACGGGCTCGTCGACGACGTGCGCACGGGCATCGTGGCGTGTGTCTTCGAAGAGAGCCGCGCGTGCGTCACGACCTGCGGGCTCGCCGGGCAGCAGGTCTGCCTCGCGTGCGAGACCTTCGACGCCTGCCGCGCCCCCGAGGCCTGCAACGCGTGCGACGACGACCTCGACGGCGCCGTCGACGAGGACTTCGAGTGCGTGCGCCTGCAGGTCTCGACGTGCGAGACCGCGTGCGGCACCGCGGGCACGCAGACCTGCTCGCTCGAGTGCACGTTGCCGACGTGCTGGGCGAGCTCGGAGACGTGCAACTACTGCGACGACAACGGCATCGACGGAATCCGTGACGAGAAGGTGCTCGCCACGGGGACCTCCCAGCGCGCCCTCGACTGCGGCGGCGTGCAATTCGTCGGGACGGCGGCGTGCGAGTCCGAGGTCCAGACGTTCCACGGCACCACCGTCGTCGACACCTTCGTGCAGCTCCTCGACGGCGCGTCCGCGGGCCAGGCGGGGGGCGCGTGGTGGGTCGTCGACGACTTCATGGGGTGGGGCCCGGTCGACATGGAGGTCCACTTCGAGGCGCGAGCGCTCTCCTCGGACGGTCCCCCGCTCGGTGAGTGGTCGGTGATTTTCCAAGGGGGGGCCGCGCGCCTGTCGACCCTCGTGGGCGAGGGCGTCTCGGCGACCTGGAACTGGTCCTACGAGAACCACTGGGGCGTGAGCCTCGGCGACGCCTACCGCCTCGGCGGCGCGAGCGGAACCTCCGTCGGGTACGCGCTGTACGACGGGGGCTACAAGAACATCAGCAGCGGCGCCGGGCGCACGCCGCTCGACAGCGCGGGGCAGGGCTGGGCGCGGCAGCGCGTGCGCCTGCGCTACACGCCCGATGATCCCACGACGGGAGTCAACGAAGAGCGGCTCGAGCTCTGGCTCGGCGGGCAGCTCGTCGACACCGTGACCGCGGCGCCGGCAGGGTCGCCGACGATCTACGACCGCCCGCTCCGCGACGAGCTGCCCGTCGGCGCGCCGCTCTCGATCGGCATCGTCGCGCGGAGCGCCGCCAACCTCGGTATGTTCACCGGGGTGCCCATCCAAGCGCGCGCGTGGGTGATGACCCGCGCGTTCACCGGGCCGACCAGCACCACCGACACCTACGGCCACCTCGAGCGCTACGCGATCTGCCCGTAAGCGCCGGCCGAGACGTACGGCCACCTGAGCGCTCCGTGATCTGCCGCCCGTAGGCGCCGACCCGCGCCGGCCGAGCCGTAAGGCCACTACGCGATTTGCCCGTAGGCGCCATCGGGATCGGGCTCGCCGAAAATTGGACCCCTCCGAGTCGCGTCCGTTACACGCAAGAGGCCGGCCCGGGCGAAGGGCGGGCGGAGGAACGGCGATGCAGGAAGCGACCGAACGACGTCATCCCGAGCTGACGCGGGTCCCTCTCGAGGACGTATTGGTGGCGCTCTCTCCGGAGGGCTTCGACGAGTCGTTCGACGCGGACGGCGTCGACGTCGGCATCGGCGGGCTCTCGATGCGAGCCGCGATCCTCCCCGACATCGGCTCGCGCTTGCATTGTCGCTTCCAATCGCCGCACGACGGTCGGTGCGTGGACGCCGACGCCGAGGTGGTCTGGTCTCGCGACGCGGGGCCGAACTCGGGCGAGTTCGGCCTCCGCTTCACCGGCCTCGATCCCGAGGGTGAGGACGCGATCCGGTCGCTCGTCGAGTCGTGGCACGAGGAGCTCGGCGCGCTCGCCGGGGATGCCGATCGTGAGCCGAGCGACCACGGCTTCGTGCGGCTGCGCCTCGAGGGGGTCGGCCAGGCGCTCGAAGCGGACGTGCTGCACCGCGCGCCCGACGCGCTGGTGGTCCAGCAGGGGCTCCCGTTCCTGCGCATCGGCACGCGCGTCGACGAGGACGGGCGGGCGGGCGTGCTGGAGGACGTCGACCTGCGCCTCGACGGCGACACGCCGAAGCTCGTCCTGACGATCGCGTTCGACCGCCCGGACGCACCGGCTCCGCGCGCGCCGGCGAAGACGGCGTCGGATCCGGGCGACACGATGATGGACGTGCCGGCGCCCGTCGACGCGCGGTCGTCGTCGGCGGAGGAGCCGCGCATCGTGCTCCCCGCCGAGCGAGGGATCGCCGCGAAGCGGTCGCGCCTCGAGGAGCCGGAGGAGGCTGCGCGGGAGGAGTCGCGGCTTGCGCGGCACGTGGATCGCGAGGATGTGTCGTTCGAGGCTGCGGGCGGACGCGACTCGGACGACGGAGAGGACGACGAGTCGTACGTCGCGAACCAAGCTGCGAACGAAGCTGTGAACGAGGCCGCGGACGAACGCGACTCGGACGAGGGAGAGGACGACGAGTCGTACGTCGCGAACGAGGCCGCGGTCGGACGCGCCTCGCGAACGGCATCGGGCGCCGCCGCGAGCCGGGCGCGCGCGCGCGCAGAGGACGCCCCGCGCGTCGTAAGGGCGTCGCGAGAGGACGACGAGTCCTCGGAGGAGCCCGTCGCGATCGCGCCGTGGAAGGCCCACGCACAGACCGCGCTCGCGAAGACCCGCGGCGGGCTCGGGGCGGCGTGGAGTTGGCTCGCGCCGAGAGGGCGCGCGGCGTGGGCACGCACGCGCCACGCGGTTGGTACGTGGGCGCGCCGTGTCGGGCCCTTCCTCAAGGCGCTCGCCAGCCGGATCCGTCGGGAGAAGCCCGCGGCCGTCGAGACGAAGACCGCGGCGCCCCGCGCCGCGCGGCCGACCAAGCGGCGCACCACCGCGCTCCCTGGTCAGCGAGAGCCGCACCCAACCACCCCGGAGCCGACGGCCACGGTCGCGCCCCGCAAGCGCAGGGGCCTCGCGATCCTGGGCTTGCTGGCGATCCTCGGCGGCCTCGTCGCGTGGAGCGCGCGAGGCGACGCCGAGGAGCGCCCGCCCGAGGCGCCGGTCGTGGCGGACGCGCTGCCCGCGGCGCTGCCGAGCACGGTCGATCCCGAGGCCGGCGACGACGGCACGTTGGTCGAGGAGCCGACCGAGCCCCGTGTCGCCGAGCGCGGCGGGCCGATCCCCGAGCCCAGCTTCCCGAGCCTGCAGAACGGCGCGCGTCCGAGCTCCCCACCGGGTACGGTGCCCTCGAGCTCGCCCTACGCGGGGAGCGGCGCGGCGCCCCCCGCCGCGAGCGGGAACCTCTTCGGCGACGCCTCGGCCAGCGGGACCGAGCTGCGCCTCCGCATGGACGGCGTGGTCAGCGGCCTGCGCGGTGAGCGCACCGCCGATGGCTTCCGAGTCGTGGCGACCGGGGTGCGCGCGGTGGACGGAGCGCGCCGCCTCGCCGCGATGAACCCGAACGTCGAGCGCGCGTCGATCCTCAACGGCGTCGACGGCGCCGAGCTGAACGTGAAGTTCGTTGGCGCGCCGCCCGCGTTCTCGGTGCGCGCCGACGGAGACGCCATCGTCGTCGTCGTCGCGCCCTGACCCCCGCGACGCCCGCAAGAGTCGAAGCCGCCCTCATGGGGCGGCTTCGACGCGTGCGGCTCACGCCGCCTCGTCGTGATCGTCGAGGTCCGCGTCGCCGAAGGGCTCGTCGGAGGCCGCGAAGAGATCGGCGACCTCTGCGATGACGGCGGCCTGCATCGCGCAATGGGCGGCGGCGGAGGTCGCGAACTGGAAGACGCGCATCGAGCCGTCATCGGGGCGGCTCTTGATGTACGTGTACGGCCCCTCGCCGAAGCTGACCACGCCCGAACGGGGCGGGACGGGCTGCTTCGCGAGCTCGATCAGCTCCGTGTCCGTGGCCCGCCGGGCGGCGCGTCGGGCGAGGCGGCGACGGAGGAGGGTGGTGGAGACGGCCTGGAGGTGACGGTTGTTGGTCATGCGCACCTTATCGGCGCCGTGCTGGCGAGTTGCGTGCGTCGTGCGTCGTCGTGCGTCGTCGTGGCGTGCGTGCCACGGCACGACCCATCGGGCACCTCACGATCCTGGGGAGACTGCGCGGTCAGTACTCTCGAGCAGCAGGCCGCGGCGTGCGTCCCCGTGCGTCGTGGTGCATCGTGTGCCGCACGTCGTGGTGCATCGGCGCGCCGCGTGTCGTCGTGCATCGCGCGCGGCGCGTCATGACGCCCGTGTGAGTCGTGACGCCCGCGCGAGTCGCGCGTCCCAGTCCGCCCCCGCGCGAACGAGCGGCTTGCAGTCCTCTCCGTCACGCGGGACCGGGCGGGCGCGCTCGGCTATGGTGACCTCCCATGAGAGGCTTGCTTTCCTTCGCCCTGCTCGCGCTGACCACGTGCGGCGGCTCCCCCGACCCGGCGTCGCGCAGCTTCCGCTTCGAGGACGGACGGCGTGTCGTCGTCTGGGCCGACGAGCGCGTCGACCTCGAGCTCCCCGACGGGCGCGTCGTCTTCTCGCTGCCACCCCTCCGCGGACCCATCGTCTCCCGCTACGACCTGCGCGTGACCGGAGAGCTCGGCATCTGGACCTTCCGGGAGCGCCCGCAGCTCGACCCCGCGGGCAACCCGATCCCGATGCGCACCGAGCTCACGGCGGCGGGCGTCCCGCGCCTGACCGACGACGGCGCGGTCGAGCTCACGTACTCGGGGGGCGAGTACGGCCTGCGCATGGTCATCCGCGAGGACGGCCCGGAGCGCACCCGCTTCCGCCTCGAGCTGACGGCAGGTGAGGCCGTCGCGAGCTCGCTCGTGGTGCCCGTGCGGTGCGAAGAGGGCGCGACCTTCCACGGCTTCGGCGAGCAGTACAACGCCACCGACCAACGCGGCGAGGCCTTCGAGCTCTTCGTCAGCGAGCAAGGGGTGGGCCGCGAGCGTGGGCTGCGCGACATCGCGGGCGACTCGCACACGACGTATTTCCCGATGCCCTATTGGCTCGACGCGCGCGGGCACGGGGTCCTCTTCCTGACCGACCAGCGGGTGAAGGTCAGCCTCTGCGTGCCCGGGCCGGGCAACGAGATCAACCTCCGCGACGAGGAGGTCGCGTTCGTCGAGGTCGCCGCGATCGAGCCGGTCGAGTGGCTCGTCTTCCACGGGCCGACGCCCCTCGCCGTCGTTCGGCAGCTCGGCGACGTCGTCGGTCGTCCGGCGCCGCTCCCGGATTGGGCCTTCGGCACCTGGATCGCGAGCCAGGGGGGGCAAGACTCGATCGAGGAGGAGGTCGCGAACCTGGAGGCCGCTGGCGTGCCCTGGAGCGCGCTCTGGGTCCAGGACTGGACCGGGATCCGGAGGAACATCGACGGAGGCTTCGGCGTCGAGTACCGCTGGGAGGCCGACGACGAGCTCTACCCGGACCTGCGCGCGTTCGTCGCGCGGCTGCACGCGGACGGCAAGAAGTTCCTCGCCTACGCGAACCCCTTCGTCGATCCGTCGCTGCCGAATCACTTCCCCGAGATGGACGAGCGCGGGCTGCTCGTGGGGCATCCGGACGGCGGGAGCTACGAGTTCACCGCGCCCAACTCGCCGACGCTGCGTGCCGGTCATCCGGACCTCACGAACCCGGAGACGGTCGCCTACGTGAAGGCGGCGCTGCGGGCGATGGTGGAGGACTACGGCTTCGACGGGTGGATGCACGACTTCAGCGAGTGGAACCCGATCGACGCCGTGATGAGCGATGGCAGCGAGCCGGTCGGCTACCACAACCGGTACCCCATCGAGTGGCAGCGCATGGCGCGCGAGGTGCTCGACGAGACCCGGCCCGACGGGGACTACGCGCTCTTCGCCCGCGCGGGATGGACGGGCGTCCAGGCGGTCGCGCAGATCCACTGGGCGGGCGATCAAGAGTGCAACTGGGAGCACGGCGACGGCTTGCCGACGGTGGTGCCGGCGCTGCTGAACATGGGGTTGAGCGGTCAGCCGAACGTCACCCACGACGTCGCGGGCTTCAGCGGCGGTCCGAGCACCAAGGAGCTCTTCCTCCGCTGGACCGAGCTCGGCGCCTTCACCCCCATCTTCCGCACCCACGACGGAAACCGAAAGCTCGAGAACTGGAGCTGGGACACCGACGAGGAGACGGTCGCGCATTTCCGTCGCTTCGCGCGGATCCACGACGCCTTGGCGCCGCTCTTCCGCGAGCTCGCCGACGAGTCACAGCGGACGTCCGCGCCCATCCTTCGCCACCCCATGCTCGTCTTCCCGACGGATCCGCGGACGTGGGGCCTTTCGCAGGAGATGATGATCGGGGAGACGCTCTACGTCGCCCCCGTGATCGAAGAGGGCGCGACGACGCGGACGCTCTACCTGCCCGAGGGCTCGTGGTTCCACGTGTGGACGGGGACCCGCTACGAGGGCGGGCAGACGATCACGGTCGACGCGCCGATCGGCGCGCCGCCGGTCTTCAGCCTCGGTGAAGATCGAACGGACCTCCGCGCCATCGAGTGAGCGCGGCGCGATCGCCTACGCGCGGGCCGCCACAGCGGACGCGGCGCAGACGTCGGCCTGCGCGGACGCCGACCCGGCGAGCTCTCCTCGGCGAAGCCGCGCGAGCCTCACGTCGACCCGCGCGGACGCCGACCCGGACTCGGACTCGGACGCGCACACGGACGCGGACTTGGACACGGACTCGGACTCGGACTCGGACTCGGACTCGGACTCGGACTCGGACTCGGACTCGGACTCGGACTCGGACTCGGACTCGGACTCGGACTCGGACTCGGACTCGGACTCGGACTCGGACTCGGACTCAGCGGATGAAACGCATCCCCTCGGGATCGAGGTGCCAGAGCAGGCGAGCACCGCCGCTCGGCGCGCGCTCCACCGCGAGCGTGGTGCCGGTGTGGAAGCTCGGCACGTGCTCCCGGCCGAGGAGATGACCCGCGAGGACCGCCACCTTCGGGACGTGGGTCACGAGCGCCACGACGTCGCCGTCGGTGGCCTGGTCGAGGGCCGCGAGCGCTTGCGCGCTCGTGCCGTGCTCGGCCGCGAGCGCGGGCCAGACCTCCACCTCGCCGCGGAACCCCGTCCCCTCCGCGAGGAGATCGGCCGTCTGCACCGCGCGCGCGAGGGGGCTCGTGAAGATCCGCGTCGGGCGTAGCTCCGCCGCGATCATCGACGCCACGGTCCGCATCCGCGTCCGCCCCGCCGCGCTCAGCCAACGCATCTCGTCCGTCGGCGCCTCGTAGGGCCCCACGGCGGTGGAGTGACGGACCAGCAGGACCTTCATCCTCGCGACCTTACCACGCGCCGCCCCGACGCCGCGGGGGGCGTGACCTCCGTCACGCCGCGGCGAACGAGCGTCGCGACGCTGCCCGTCCACGTCCAAGACGTCCACGTCCACGACGTCCGTGTCCGTGACCGTGTCCACGACCGTGTCCACGACCGTGGCCGCGTCCGCGACCGTGTCCGCGTCCGCGACCGTGTCCACGACCGTGTCCACGACCGTGTCCACGACCGTGTCCGCGTCCGCGACCGTGTCCGCGTCCGCGACCGTGTCCGTGTCGGCCAACCACGACCCGGCTCATCCGGCTCGCCCTGCGTGGGGGATGACCCGGCGGCAAAAGGCTTCACTCCTCGCCCCGCTCGTGGTCGACTCTCGGCGGGACTCGGGCTCCGCGCGTGGGGGAGCCAAGGATGCGGTGGGGGCTTGGGTCGGAGCGACGGAACTTCCTCGCGTGTCGGGCGTCTCGAAGGCGTCCCCGGCGTGCGGGGCCGAGGAGGGTGCATGCGTTCGAGCGTGAAGGCGGCCGTGGCCGCGAGCGGCGCGAGCTGGCTCTGGCTCGTCTCTGTGGGGGCGCTGGCGCTCGCCTGCGGCGGAGACGACCTGCAGCGGGAGGGAGACGCGATCGCGACCCTCACGCCCGTGCGGGGCGAAGGCGCGCTCGCGCGCATCGCGGCCGGCGAGCGGAGCGAGCGCGCGGGCCTGTGGCAGCTGCACCTCGACTCGGGACCGCGCGCGCTGCTGCAGGGTGCCACCTTCACGCTCTCGGAGGACGACGAGCTGACGCTCGAGCAAGGGCGCGCCTTCGTGGACGTGCGGCGCGGAGACGCGCTCACGATCGTGGTCGGCGACGCGCGCCTGCTCGTGCGCGACGCCGCCGTGTCGGTGGAAGAGGGTCGCGTGCACGTCGCGCGTGGCGAGGTCACCTTCCAGCGCGGGGGCGCGCGCGGGCGCGTACGCGCTGGCGAGCACCTCGCGCTCGCCACCGGCGCGGTGGCCGCCGACGTGCTCTGGGAAGATTGGACGGGTGGCCTCGCCCGGACCGGCCCGGGCGTCGACCAGGGCAGCGCGGTCGGTACCTTGACCGGCCGGGTCCCCGACGAGATCGGGCAGGCGCGTTGGCCGCTCGTCGTGCGTCGCATGGATGTCCGCGTGCGCGTGATCGACGACCTCGCGATCACCGAGGTCGAGCAGGAGTACTTCAACCCCGCGAGCGAGGCGCTCGAGGGGCTCTACCAGCTCCGGGTGCCGGAAGGGGCCGTGCTGCAGCGCTTCGCGGTCGATCGCGACGGTCGCTTGGTCGACGGCTACGTGCGCGAGAAGCGGCAAGCCGAGGCGGCCTACGAGGCGCAGGTCTACCGCGGCTCGACGCTCGATCCGGCGCTCCTCGAGTGGACGGCGCCCGGCGAGTACCAGGCGCGCATCTATCCGATCGCGCCGGGGGCGACGCGGCGCATCGCCGTGCGCTGGACGTCGTGGCTCGAGCGGCCGACCCCCGAGGGGGCCGCGCTCTATCGCCTCCCCCTCGCGGGCGGCGGCGAGGGGCCGCGCATCCAGGAGCTCGCCTTCGAGGCGTCGCTCGAGCGCGCGCGCATCACGCACGTGCGCGCCGGGCTCGGCGCCGAGGTCGACGGGACGACGGTGCGGGTGCGGCGCAGCGACTTCGTCCCGCGCGCGGATCTCGTGCTCGAGCTGACGCGCGCGAGCGAGGCGGCGCTCCCGGCGTGGCGGGCCGCGCACGCAGCGCCGCCGCGAGATCCTCGGCGCGGCGCCATGCCCGACGAGGACGAGCTCGACTACCTCTTCGTGCCGCTGCGCCTCCCCGACGCGCTCTTCGGCGAGGTCTCGCCCGGCCTCGATCTCGCGATCGTCGTCGACGTCTCCGCGGGCACCGACGCCTCGGCGCTCGAGCTCGGGCGCAGCGTCGTCGAATCTCTCGCGGCGCACCTCGGCCCCGAGGACCGCGTCGCCGTGCTCGCGAGCGACGTCGCGCTCCGGCCGCTGGCCGACGGAACGCTCGGCCCCGCGACGCGCGAGCGGCTCGAGGCCTCGCTCGACGCCCTCGCGCGCGAGCCTGCGGGCGGCGCGACGGACCTCGGCGCGGTCCTGGCAGCGGCCGCCGCGAAGCTCGACCCCGCGCGGCACGGCGTCGTCGTCTACGTGGGCGACGGTATGCCCACGGTGGGCGAGCTCGGCGCGGACGCGCTCCTCGCGCAGCTCGCGCGGTTGCCGCACCCCGTGCGCGCGTACGGCGTCGCGCTCGGCGGCGAGGGCAACCTCGACCTGCTCGACGCGATCACCCGCGGCGGCGGGCTCGCGATGCGCGTCGAGGGGCGCGCGGAGGCGGCAGAGGCCGCGCTCGCGCTGCTCGGTCACGCGCGCCTCCCCGCCGCGCAGCGGGTCACTGTGACCCTCGAGGGGGCCGAGCAGGTCTTCCCGCGCACCGCCGTGGACGTGGTCCGGGGCGCGGTGCTGCCCGTGGTCGCGCGCGTCGAGGGCGCGAGCCCACGCGAGATCGTCGTCCGCGGCACCATCGGCGGGCGCGAGGTCGAGGAGCGCGTCGCCCTTCAGGAGGCGCGCATCGAGGACGACGGGGACCTGCGCCTGCGCTGGGCAGGGGAGCGGCTCCGACAGCTCCTGCGAAGCGGAGGCCAGCGCGAAGAGATCGCGGATCTCGGCGTGCGTTATGGCCTCATCACGCCCTTCACCAGCTTCTACGTCCCCTCGGCGGCCGAGCTGGCGTCGCTCGGACCGGCGGCGCGTGAGCTCTACCGCGACGTCCGTGGGCTGGCGCGCTCGCGCGGGGCCTCGGTGCCAGCCGTGGCGCCCACGCTCGCGTTGCTCCTCGGGGCGGGGTGCCAGGGCGCGGCGAGTCGCGAGGATCATGCCTCCGCCGAGCTCGCCGTGTCGGCGGCCTCGACGCCCGAAGAAGGCCGGATGGGCTCCGCGCAGGAGCAGCGGACTGCCAACCGCTACGGCGAGAGAGCGGAGGCGGACGAGGAGGGGGAGCCCGCGGATCTCCCCGCCGCGGCGCCCCCCGCGCCCGAGGCCGCCCGGCGAGAGCCCCTGGGGGACGTCACGACGGAGGCGACGGCCGCAGAGCGCTGGCAGGGGCCCGCCCCGGCGCAAGCGAGGCCGATGCGTCGCGCGCGCGCGAGCTCGGACCCTCGGTCCGACGAGGCCCCGCCGGCCGAGCCGGTGGCGGCCCTCGGCGGGGACGCCTCGGGCGCCGCGATGGGCTTCGGCGGCCTCGGGCTCCAGGGCACGGGCCGCGGGGGTGGGGGCGCCAACACCGCGACGATCTCGGGGGTGCTCGGGGCGATCGGCATGGACCGCGGCGGGCGCGACGGCGACCTGCGGAGCGGCGCGACGGTGAGCGGCGTCGAGGACGCGCTGATCTCGAGCCTGTCGATCCAGATGCGCCTCGAGGTGCGCGATCCCAGCGCGCACCGCGCCCGCCGCTGCAGCGACGCGGCGGACCTCTTGCTGGACGGTCGCCGCGAGCTCTGGCGCGAGCGCCTCGGTCGCGAGAACGGGCCCGCGCAGTGGGCGCGGATCTTCCGCGAGGCCGAGCAGGCCTGCGAGCTGAAGACCTGGCGAGATCGACAGGCCTTCCTCGACCTCGTGCTCGCGCGTGCCGGCAACGTCTCGCGGATGATCGACGCGTGGCGCGCGTTTGGCGGCGGTGCGAGCGACTATCTGCGCCGCGCGATCCTGCGCCGCGTCCGCACGCCCGACGATCTGCGCCTCGTGCGCAACGCCTTCGGCGCGGACGGACGCGACCCCGCGCTCGTCGAGCGGGTGCTCGCGGCGGCGGGCGATGGTGAGGGCCGCATCCGCGCGCTCCGTCGGCTCGTGGCCCAGATGCCGTACCGTGTCGATCTCAAGAAGGCGCTGCTCGAGGAGCTCGAGCGGCAGGGCAAGATCCCAGAGGCGAAGCGCCTCGCGGGGGATCTGCGCCGCGACCCGCTGACCGACGCGGGGATCCGCACCGCCATCGGCGAGATGTTCCTCCGCCTCGAGGACGAGACGGAGGCGCGCCGGGTCTTCGGCGAGATCGTCGAGTTCGCGCCAGAGGACGCGTTCGCGCGTCGCCGCCTCGGTGACCTTTACCGCGCGTATGGTTGGCACGAGGACGCCTACCGGCAGTACGTCACGCTCGCCGCCCTCACCCCCGACGACCCGACGGTCTCACTCCTGCTCGCCCAGGCGGCCGCCGGCGCGGGCCGGGTCGACGAAGCGCTCCGCCTCGAGCAGTCCGTTCTGGCGACCAGCGATCCGAGCGGGGCCGCCGGGCTCGGGCGCGTCGCGCTCTTGTGGAGCTCGCTGCGCTTCGCCGAGCTGCGGCAGCAGGCGCGCGACGCGAGCGACGCGGAGATGCTCGCGGCGCTCGAGCAGCGCATGCGCCGGAGCGGCGTGCTCCGCGAGGCCAGCGGGCTGCGGGCGACCCTGGTGTGGTCGCACCCGGACGCGGGGCTCGCGCTCTGGGCGGCGCATCCGCGCCTCGGCCTGACGCGCCCTCCGGATCTCGCGCCGGAGCTCGGGCTCGAGGCGTTCGACGTGCAGGAGCCGGAGGACGGCCGGTACCGCCTGGAGGTGCGCCGGATGGGGGACCACCGAACGGCCGTGAGCGCGAAGCTCGTCGTGGTCTGGGACGAAGGGGGCGAGGGCGAGCGCGTCGAGATCGTCGAGCTGCGCTTCGAGCCGGGGAGGGACCGGAAGCGCGCCTTCCACCTCGAGGGTCGGAACCTCGCGGAGGTGACGCCGTGAGCCGGTCGCTGTCGGGTGTGGGGCTCGTGTCGTTCGTGGCGCTCGCGTCGCTCGCGTTGCTCGTCGCGTGCAAGGACCCGCCTCCGCCGCCCGCGCCGACGGTGGCGACCGCCTCGCCGGTTCGTGGCGCGTTCGACCTGGTGCGTGAGGGCTACGAGCAACCCGTGCTCGGCCCCACGCGCGTCGAGCACGAGGCCAGCGCGCGGACGGGCGTGGACGGCCGCGGGACGCTGCGCCTCGATGGAGGTGGCTGGGTGCTCTTGGCCCCCGCGACGCGCGCGGCGCTCACGCTCGAGGCGCTGACGCTCGGCGAGGGGCGCGTGTGGGTGGACGCGCGCGACGCCGAGGTGAAGGTGCGCTCCGACGAGGGCGAGCTGCGGGGCGTGAACGCGACCTTCGCGGTCTCGCGCCAGGGCGGGTCGACCGAGGTCTACGTGGCGTCGGGAGAGGTCGCCTTCGTCGCCACGGGCGGGCAGCGCGGCGAGGACGCCGAAGGGCGCGTCGCGCAAGGCGAGACCTTGACGCTCGCGGGGGGGCGCGGCGCGCTCGCACCGGCGCGGCTGTGGGAGGATTGGACCGGCGGGCTCGCCGAGCCGACGCCCCGCCGAGAGGCCGTTCCGGGCTACATCGGTCTGCTGGCGGGGCGAGGCCTCGAGGAGAAGGGCATCGCGCGTCGGCCGATGGCGCTGCGCGCGCACGAGGTGACGGCGAGCGTGGACGGCGACTTCGCGCGCACCGAGGTCGTGCAGACGTTCTTCAACGCCGAGAGCCGCGAGCTCGAGGGGGAGTATCGGCTGCGCATCCCCGAGGGCGCGATCGTCCATCACTTCGCGATCGACCTCGGGGGCGGCTTCGTCGACGGCATCGTGCAGCCGCAGGCGGTGAGCGGGTACGAGCTGCTCTGGGATCAGGCCCACGCGCCGACCTCGCGCCTGTCGTGGGACGGGCCGGGTCGCCTTCGCGCGCGGGTTCATCCGGTGGCTGCGGGTCAGACGGTGCGCGTCCGCGTGCGCTACACGGAGTGGCTCGAACGCCGGGTCGACCGGCGGACGTACGTCTACCCGATGGTCACGGACGGGCAGACGCCGCCGCTCGCGGGCGAGCTGCGTATCCGCGTGGACGTCGAGGGCGCCGTCGGCGCCACGCGCGCGGGCATGGGCGCGACGGTCGACGGCAAGAGCGTGGTCGTGCGCCGCAGCGACTACCGCCCGACGGCGGATTTCTTCCTCGATCTCATCGACCCCGAGGGCGCGCCCCGCGCCGACGCGACCGCGTTCGTCGCGCTCGCGCCGCGCGTGCCGGGCGTGGACGCGACCGCCGCCGCGGAAGGCGACGAGCGCTACGTGCTCTTCGACGTGCCGACCGACGCGCTCTCGGCCGAGGACTCCGCCGCGCGTCCTCCGCTCGACGTCGCGCTCGTCGTCGACGTCAGCGGCGCGACCGAGAGCGAGGATCTCGAGCTGGCGCGGACGGCGGTCGAGATCCTGCTGCGCCAGCTCGCGCCGACGGATCGGGTGACCTTGCGCCTCGGTGATCTGCATGCGTGGACGCCGGAGGGCCTGAGCGACCAGCTCCGCCCGGCCGACGCCGCCGCGCGCGACGCGATCCTCGATGCGCTCGGCCGCGCGCCGCTCGCGGGCGCGACCGACCTCGGGGCGATGCTCCGCGAGGCGGCCGAGGTCGTCGCGACCAGCCCCCGCGGCGCGGTCGTCTACGTCGGAGACGGCTCCCCCACGACCGGTGCGCTCGATCCGAGCGCGCTGCGCGAGCTGCTCGCGAGCGTGGAGCCCGCGCCGCGCTTCTTCGCGTTCGCGGTCGGGGAGGGCGGCGGCCCGGATCTTCTCTCGCGCCTGCTCGGCGAGCGCGCGGTCTACCCGATGAAGGAACGCACCGAGGCCTCGCGGGCGGTGCTCCGCTTCTTGGCCGAGGCCGGTCGGCCGATGCTGCGGGACCTCCGCGTCGACCTCGGCGAGGGCGTCGAGCGCGTCTTCCCGCGCCCGCCGCTCGCGCTCGCGGAGGGCGCGCGCCTCAGGCTCGTCGGGCGCCTGCGCGACGCGCTGCCACCCGAGCTCGTGCTGCGCGCGCGCCGCGACGGTGAGCCGGTCGAGGCGCGCGTGGCGCTCCGCGAGGCGCGCCTCGACGACGGCGTCGACGGCGCGCAGGGAGATGTGCGTCGCCGCTGGGCGACGGCGCGGCTCGAGCAGCTCGTCGACGGCGAGGCCGGTCGCGAGGCGATGGTCGAGCTCGGCTCGCGCTTCGGCATCGTGACCCCTTGGACCAGCCTCGTGGCGTTCGGCGGCAAGGGCGACGGCTACTGGCTCGTCAGCGACTTCGACTGGGCGCCGGGCGCCTTCGAGGGCTTCGTGCGTTACCAGCCGGTGCTGCCGCTCGCCGAGGTCGACGGCGGGTGGCGCCGCCGACAGCCGCGGGAGGCGCTCGAAGACGTCGCGGTGCAGCGCACCTGGGTCGACCGCGTCGAGGCGGTGAGCGCGGAGGGCCCGACGACGGGCGACGGCGGGCTCGCGCGGGTGGCGGCGAGCCGCGTGCTGGCGGCCGGCGAGCGCGGGCCGCGCGCGTGCTACGAGCGCCGGCTGCTCGTGCGCTCCGACCTGCGCGGCAACGTGAACGTGAGCGTCGAGGTCGGCGGCGACGGCAGCGTCCGCGACGCGAAGGTCGAGGGCACCACGCTGCGCGAGCCCGACGTCGAGGCGTGCATCCTCGCGGAGGTGCGTGGGCTCCGCTTCCCGGCGACCGAGGGCGGGAGCGTGCGCGTCACGCACGTCTTCACGTTCGAGACGAGCGACCGCGCGCTCGGCGTGCGTCGCCAGTGCAGCGACGCTTCGAGGCAATCGCTCGAGGTGCGGCAGCGTCTCTGGCGCGAGCGCCTCGCGGCGAACGCCGGGGTCGTCGGCGCGCTGAGCGTGTGGCGCGAGGCGGGGCAGCAGTGCGAGCTCGACGGGTGGCGCGCGCGCCGCACGCTGCTCGACCAGATGCTCCGCCACGTCGGGCCGGTGCGCCAGCAGGTGAGCCTCTATCGCGCGCTGGCGTCGAACGAGGCGGTCGCGGCGTACCTGCGCCGGGCCATCTTCGCGAACGTGCGCACACCCGAGGACGTGATCGCCGTGCGCGTCGGGCTCGGCATCGAGGCGAGCGTCGACTGGGAGCTCTTCGGGCGGCTGTGGAAGCGGACGACCGACCCCGAAGCGCGCCTGCGCCTCGTGCGGCGCTGGCTCGAGGTCTTGCCGGACGAGATGGATCTGCGCCTGCGCCTGATGGCGCTCCTCGAGGAGACCGGCCGGGTGGCGGAGGCGAAACGCGAGGCCCGCGCCATTCGAGCCGAGCCGCTCGCGGACGCGAAGGCGCGGACGCTCGTCGGCGAGCTCTGGCTTCGCCAAGGCGACGAGGCCGAGGCTCGGCGGGTCTTCTCGGAGATCGTCGAGCGCGCGCCACGGGATCCGTGGGCGCGGCGTCGGCTCGGGGACCTCTATCGCGCGCACGGGTGGTTCGACGACGCCTATCGCGAGTACGCGGTGCTCTCACGCCTGCGCGGAGACGACGAGGGCGTGCTGCTCTTGATGGCGCACGCGGCGGCGGGCGCGGGGCGGGTCGACGAGGCGCTGCGGCTCGAGCAGCGGCTGTCGGAGACCCTCGAGCCAGGGAAGGTCGAGGGCGTCGGCGGCGTCGCGCGCCTGTGGACGACCGTGCGCCTCGCGGGCCTCGAGGGCTCGGTCGACGCGGACGCGCTCCGGCGGCGCGAGCGGCGCACGGGGCTGCACCGCGCGCCACCCGAGGTCTTCGCGGCGCTCACGTGGTCTCATCCCGACGACGCGCCAGAGCTCTGGGTGAAGCTTCCGAGCACACCGGAGGAGACGCCATGGGAGCGGGCCGAGGTCACCGCCGCGCCTTGGGGCCTCGAGGCCCAGACGGTGCGCGACCGCGGTGACGCGGTGCTGCGCTTCGAGGTCCGACGCGAGGAGCGTGACGCGCTCCGCGACACGACGGCGACGCTCACGGTCATCGTCGGCCCGGGCACCGAGGCGCGCCGGGTCCACCGGGTCCCCGTGACGCTCGACCGAGGGACGCGGCTCGTCGGCTTCGAGCTACACGGCGACGAGCTGAGACCCCGCGTTCGCTGAGGCGCCGCCGGAGCTCGACCTGCGTCGAGGCGGCGTGACCCCGCGAGCGAGGTGCTGGCCCCTGCGCGAGCGAGAGCTCGAAACGAAGCAAGTGGCGACATGTTGGTATGCCGAGCGCTTCCACATCGAGGTGGACGAGCTGCCGGACGTCGCCCAGCGGCGGCGCCGGAGCGAAAAACTGAACGATCGTCGGAGTCCTCGTGCCGCTTGGGGGCGAGCCTGCTAAGCCCCGCCCGTGCGAATCGAGGCTGACGCGCTGATCGAGCACCCGCGACCCGAGGTCTTCCGGGCGTACCGCGACCGGCTCTCCGCGCTCGCGGAGTCGATGCCGCGGATCAAGCGGATCGACGTCGAGTCGCGGAGCGAGGACGGCTCGATCGTCGAGCTGGTCAACGTCTGGTACGGGGCGGCGAAGATCCCTGCGGTCGCCGAGAAGGTCCTCCCGCCCGTGCTCTCGTGGCACGACTACGCCCGGTGGGACGAGACGACGTGGCGCGCGACCTGGAAGCTGCGCAGCCACGCCTTCCCCGAGGCGGTGAGCTGCGAAGGGGAGAACCGCTTCGTGGACCTCGGTGATGGTCGGACTCGCGTCGAGATCGTCGGTGAGATCCGCGTCGACCTCTCGAAGGGCGGCGTCGTCCCCGAGCTACTCGCCTCGCCCGTCTCGTCCGCCGTCGAGCGCTTCCTCGTGCGGCAGATCACGCCGAACCTCCTCTCGGTCAGCGACGCGCTCGCCGATCTCCTCGACGAGCAGTCCGCCAGCTGACCTGGGGTCGGGCCCCTGACGGGCAGCGTTCGGAGCAGCCGGGGATCGGGGTGCTTGGGGTGGCTCGTGCTGGGGCGGCTCGCGTTCGTGGGCGTTCGGGGGTGGCTCGCGTTTCGGGGGTGGCACGTGTTTGGGGGCGGCTCGTGTTCGGGGGCGGCTGCTGTGTCGTCGCGAGTCGGCCCAGCCGCTGTGTGAGGGGCTCAGGGCTCCGGGGCGCCCGCGTCTGCCGGGTCGAGGCCGTACATCACCTCGATCTCGGCGAGATCGAGGAACTCGAGCCCTGCATCGGTCGCGGGGGGCGGGTGGCGGCGGACCGTGCGCCCACGCGCGTCACACCACGCGAGCGCGGCCGCGAGGACGCCTGCGACGAGCCAGAGCGTCGCCGCACGCCCATCGAAACGAGCCGGAACACGCACCCGCGCTTCCTACCACGACCCGAGGCGAGGGGAACCCGGCCATGGCGCCGAGGCTTGCCCCGGCGGCGGCGTTTCCGTATGCCTCTGAGGTGCTCCGCACCTCGCGGCGGCACCCCCACCACGAGCGGCCGCGTCGCGCAGCGCTCCCCACGGACCCCCAGGTCGAAAAGCCAGACCCATGAAGATCTTCATCGACACCGCCGACTTGAACGAGATCCGCGAGGCCGCCGCGATGGGCGTCATCGACGGCGTGACGACGAACCCGAGCCTCATCGCGAAGACGGGCAAGTCGCAGCGCGAGATCATCCCGGCCATCTGCGAGATCGTCGACGGACCGATCAGCGCCGAGGTCATCTCGGTCGACTACGAGGGCATCGTCCGCGAAGGCCGTGAGCTCGTGAAGATCCACCCGAACATCGTGGTGAAGGTCCCGCTCATCGCCGAGGGCATCAAGGCGGTCCGCACGTTCACCGACGAGGGCATCAAGACCAACGTCACGCTCTGCTTCAGCCCGACGCAGGCGCTGCTCGCGGCGAAAGCGGGCGCGACGTACATCAGCCCCTTCATCGGCCGCGTCGACGACATCAGCGGCGAGGGCATGGAGCTCATCGAGCAGATCCTGACCATCTATGGCAACTACGACCTCGAGACCGAGGTGCTCGCGGCCAGCATCCGCCATCCGGTGCACGTCGTGCAGGCGGCGATGTTGGGGGCGCACTGCTCGACCATCCCGCTGAAGGTGATCCAGCAGCTCTTGGGCCACCCGCTCACGGACATCGGGCTCGCGAAGTTCCTCGAGGACGCGAAGAAGACCCCGCAGTGAACGCGAAGCCCGAGTCGACTCGCGTGCGGGCCGCGGGCGCGAGGGCGCTCCGTTCGGGGGCGCACGCCTCGTCGACCCGCTCGGGCGCGCTCGCGTCGCCCCTCCGGGTGGGGGCGCTCGCGTCGCCCCTTCGGGTGGGGGCGCGCGGGTCGGCCCTTCGCGGGGGCGCGCTCGCGCTCGCGCTCGTCGCCGTGACGACCGCGGGCGCTGCCCGCGCCGATTGGGAGCCGTCCGGCGCCGTCAGCGGCCTCTTCGCCGTCGAGCCGGGCGCCGACGAGCGCCGCCTCGGCGGCAACCTCCTCGTCGACCTCTGGCAGGACGTCGGCGTCGCGACCTTCGGCCTCGCGATGGGCGTCGGCGCCACCACGAGCGCGAACGACGACGTCAACCGCGTCTTCGCGCCCCTCGGCCTGAGCCTCGGGCTCTCACTGCGGCCACGGCCCGTGGGCGGCATGCTCTTCGCGCGCGGCGGCCTGTGGGCGGGGGCGACCAACCAGGGCCTCGCGGCGGGCGGCTGGGCGTCGTTCGGCGGGCGCCTCGAGGTCCGACTCGACGACACCGTCTCCCTCGCGGCGACCGTCGAGGTGTGGCGGCTCTTCGGCAACCTCGATCGGTGGATGGTGCTGCCGGGGCTCAGCCTCGTGTGGCGCGTCGGAGGGGGCGCTTGAGCTGGCGACGCCCCGAGATCCTCGTCGAGCTCGTCGAGGACCTCTCACCCCCGCAGCCCCCCGGCTTCCTCCAGCTCCGGCGCCGCGTCCTGCAGAACCGGTACGCAGACCGGAGCCTGAGCGCGCCCTACAGCTACGACAGCGTCGATCGGGCCGCGCTCGACGCCGTCGTCCTCGTGCTCTTCACGCCCTCGCGGCGCGTCCTGCTCCGGACCTCTCTGCGTCCCCCCCTGTGCTTTCGCCCGGAGCGCTTACAGGTGCCCGAGGGCGCCCCTGGCGGGGGCCCCGTGCTCTGGGAGCTGCCCGCGGGCCTCATCGAGCCCGAGGAGCACGGGCCGGAGGGGCTGCGCGCGGCGTGCGCGCGGGAGACCCTCGAAGAGACCGGCTACGCGCTCGAGCCGATGGCGTTCGAGCCGCTCGGGGCGCCGGTCTATCTCTCGCCGGGGGTCATCGCCGAGCGTCTCCACTATTTCGCGGTCGAGGTGGACGAGGGCGCGCGCGGCGTCCCGACCGAGGACGGCACGCCCGTCGAGGCGGGCGCCGCGGTGCGCTTCTTCGCCCTCGACGAGGCGCTCTCGGCCTGCGAGCGCGGGGACATCGGCGACGTGAAGAGCGAGGTCGGCCTGCGGCGCTTGCAGGCCCGATGGGAGCGCCGTGGCTGAAGGGCGACCGAGCGAGCCGGGGCCCGCGGCGGAGCGCAACGGCAACGGGCGCCCGCGCGTGCTCGTCATCTACAAGAAGACCGCCTTTCAGCGTTGGGAGGCCGAGACGGATCCGCGGCTGCGGCGCCTCCTCCGCGAGGGCGACGCGTCGGTCGCGAAGCTCCGCTCGGCGCACGAGAGCCACCTCGCGACGCTCGAGCTCGCGCGCGATGCGCTCCGCAAGCTCGGGGCGCGCGCGACCTTCCGGCACCGCCACGAGCGCGAGGACGAGGGCTTCGACCTGGTCGTCACGCTCGGCGGTGACGGGACGCTCCTCTGGACCTCGCACACCGTCGACGCGACCACGCCGATGGTCGCGATCAACAGCTCGCCCGAGACGAGCGTCGGCTATTTCTGCGCGGGCGACCGCGACGAGGTCGGAGAGCTGCTCGAGCGCGCGCTCGCGGGCGAGCTGCGGCCGACCAAGCTCACGCGAATGCGCGTCGACGTCGACGGCGAGGTCGTCCACACGCGCGTGCTGAACGACGTCCTCTTCTGCCACGAGTGCCCCGCCGCGACGACGCGGATGTTGCTCTGCCACGGCGGCGAAGAGGTGAGCCACGCCTGCAGCGGCGTATGGATCGGCCCGGCCGCGGGATCGACCGCCGCCCAGCGCAGCGCGGGAGGCAAAGTGCTCCCCATCGGATCACGCAAGCTGCAATGGATCGTCCGCGAGCCTTTCTCGCCCGAGCTGCCCGATCGCGAGCCCGAGGCGATCCGCCTGGCGAAGGGCATCGTCCTCGACGGGGAGACGCTGCGGCTCAAGAGCAAGATCCGCGAAGGTCGCCTCTACTTCGACGGGGCCCAGAAGGTCGCGCGCGTCGACGTGGGCTGCGAGGTGACCTTCTCGCGCTCGGAAGAGCCGTTGACCCTCCTCGGGCTGCGCAGCCGCGGTCGGGGATAGCGAGCCCGCACAGCACGGGCCGCCGAGCTTCGGCCCGCGTCGGTCCCCGTGCGTCGACGCCGAACGACGCGGGCCGACCGCGGGCGGCGTGTCAGGGATGGCGCGTCCGACACGCCGCCGAGCTTCGGCCCGCGTGGGCTGCGTGTCGGAGATGGAGGGGTCGTGGGTCGAGCCCCGACATCCGTCGACCGGCCCGCGGGCCGCCCCTGCCGTATCCTACATGCTGATGGGCGCACACCTCGCCGAGCCGCTACCCGCGCAGGCACCTCGCGGGCTCGCGCGCGCCACATCGAGGCGCGCGTGGCTCGCGCGGGCGGCGCTCGTGGGGGCCGCCTACGTGGTCTCTGGGCGGCTCGGTCTCGAGCTCGCGCACGCGCAAGACAACGCCACGCTCTTCTGGCCCCCCACGGGCATCGCGCTCGCTGCGCTCCTCGCCCTCGGGTGGCGCGTGTGGCCGGTCGTCGCCCTCTCCGCGCTGGGCGTCAACCTGATGATCGGCACGCCTCCGCTGGCTGCGCTCGGCATCGCGATCGGAAACACCGCCGAGGCGCTCGTCGCCGTCTTCCTGCTGGCACGGATGGGGTTTCGGCCGACCTTCGATGCGCACCGCCACGTGCTCGGGTTGGTCTTGGCCGCGGCGGTGGGCGCGCTGGTCGCGGCGCTCGTCGGCGCGGGCGTGCTCTACCTCGCGGGCCTCGTAGCCCTGGAGCAAACGGCGTCGGTCGCGCTCGTCTGGTGGCTCGGGGACGTGGGCGGAGCGATCGTGATCGCGCCGCTCGCGCTCTTGGCGTTCTCGGACGGCGCGTCGTGGCGTGCGTTGGCGGCTCGCGCGGAGAGCTGGATCGTCTTCGGCGCCACCGCCGCGAGCGCGTTCGTCGCGTTCGGTGGGCTGGTGCCCCCGGCGTGGTCGCTCTTCGTCGCGTTCCTTCCCTTCCCCTTCCTCGTCTGGTCGGGGCTGGCGCTCGGCCCGCGGGGGGCGGTGGTGAACGCGACGCTCGTGGCGCTGGTGGCCGTGATCGGCACCGCGAAGGGTCACGGCCCCTTCGTCCACGAGGAGGCGGGGGTTCGGCTCATGACGCTCTGGGCTTACGTCATCGCGATGGGGGGCACGGCCTCGGTCCTCGCGGCGGCGGTCGCAGAGCGCGAGCGGTCGGAGGCGGAGCGCCGCTCGGTGGAGGCGGCGCAGCACGAGCTCGAGGTCCGGATGCGCGACAAGCAGCGGCTTGAAGGGCTCGGCTTGCTCGCGAGCGGTGTGGCGCACGACTTCAACAACATCCTGGCTGCGATCCGCGTGAACGCCGACCTGCTCGTCGGCCATGTGGATGCAGACGAGCGCCCGCTCTTGGACGAGATCGATCACGCGGTGGTGCGCGCGGCCGAGCTCTGCCACCAGCTGATGGCCTACGCGGGGCGGTCGCCCAGCCCGCTCGGGCCCGTCGAGCTCGGCTCGGTCGCCGAGGATGTGCGGAGGCTCGTCTCACCGGCGCTGCGCAAGGACGTCTCGCTCGAGATCGCCACACCCGAGGGGCTCCCCGCGGCGCTGGGTGTCGCGTCCCAGCTCCGACAGGTGCTGATGAACCTCGTGCTCAACGCCGCCGAGGCGATCGGTGGGAGGGGAGGGCGAGTGCGCGTGAGCGCGCGGGTCGAGCGCGACTCCATCTTGCTCGAGGTCGAGGACGACGGGCCCGGGATGGACGAGGCGACGCGCGCGCGCATCTTTGATCCCTTCTTCACGACGAAGGCGACGGGGCGGGGGCTCGGCCTGGCCGCCGTCGCCGGCATCGTGAAGGCCCACGGCGGCGCGCTGGAGGTCGAGAGCCGGCTGAACGTGGGGACGACCTTCCGTATCAGGTTGCAGCGCGCGGTCGGCTCGCTCGAGGAGCGGTCGGGGGCGGCGGCGCTGCTCGGCGAGCGCTCGGCGCCGCCCTCGCTCGAGTCGCCGCAGGTCGCTTCATCGCCGCCGCCCTCGCTCGAGTCGCCGCAGGTCGGTTCATCGACGCCGCCCTCGCTCGAGTCGCCGCAGGTCGCTTCATCGACGCCCTCGCTCGAGTCGCCGCGGCTCGCTTCACCGACACCCTCCGAGGAGGTGCGGCGGCTCCGCGTGTTGGTCGCGGACGACGAGGCGCCGATTCGGGAGGTGCTCCGCGTCGCGCTCGCGCTCGAGGGCCACGACGTCGAGACGGTCGCCGACGGTACGGCGGCGGTGGCCCGCGCGTCGAGCGAGACGTTCGACCTCGTCTTGCTCGACCTCACGATGCCTGGGTGCGGCGGCGCCGAGGCGCTCGCGGGGATTCGCCGCGCGCGGCCGTCGATCCACGCCGTGCTCATGAGCGGCTACGACGAGTCGCAGACGCCTCACGACGAGGTCTTCCTCGCCAAGCCCTTCTCGATCACGGCGTTGCTCGCGGCCGTGCGCGTCGCCCTCGAGCGCGACGCGTCCCCGATCAACGGGACCCCCTCCTGAGCTCGTGAACCGCGAAGGCCCGAAGAAGCCCGAGAAACCCCGCGAAGCCCCGAAGCCCGCGAAACCCCGCGAAGCCCCGAAGCCCGAGAAACCCCGCGAAGCCCGAAGAAGCCCCGCGAAGCCCGAAGAAGCCCGAAGAAGCCCGAGAAACCCTGCGAAAGCCTGCGAAAGCCTGCGAAAGCCCGAGCCGCCGAATCCCGCGAAAGTCCGCGCCCCGAACCAGGCGGCGCCTCCGCGGGGGTGGCGTCAGCGACGCACGGCTTCGAGCATCAGGCGGCGCTCGGCCGCCGCGATCACCTGCCGCGCGGCGAGCACCGCGTCGGGGGTGACGCTGATGGAGTCGATGCCGAGTCGGACGAGGTGCTCGGCGATCTCGGGCCGGTTCGTCGGTGCTTGTCCGCAGAGGCTCGCCTTCAGGCCGTGCTCGTGCGCCTTGCGGATGATCTCGCCGATGGCCCAGAGCACGGCGTCATCGGCCTCGTCGAAGAGCTCGACGCAGGTCTCGCTGTCACGGTCGACGCCGAGCATCAGCTGCGTGAGATCGTTGCTGCCGATGCTGACGCCGTAGATACCGAGCTTCGCGTAGTCGGGGATCCGGTACACGACGCTCGGCACCTCGGCCATGATCCACTTCTGCAGCCCGCGCTGGCGGCCGAGCCTGTGGCGATCCATCCGCTCGAGGCAGGCCTCGAGCTCCCAGAGCGTCCGGACGAAGGGGATCATCGGGTGCACGTTCGGGTGCTGCTCGCGCACACGCGCGAGCACGTCGAGCTCGACGTCGAAGAGCTCCGGGTCGCGGATGTAGCGGTAGCACCCGCGGAAGCCGATCATCGGGTTCTCTTCGCGGGGCTCGTGCTCGGCGCCTCCTTCGAGCGCGCGGAACTCGTTCGTGCGGAAGTCGTAGGTTCGGTAGATGACCGGTCGGCGACCGAAGGGCGCCGCGATGCGCGCGACGTCGGTCGCGAGCTTGTCCACGAGCTCGTCGCGTCGCCCCTCCGCCAGGAGCTTCTTCGGGTGCTCGCCGCCGAGCGCGCTGGTGATGAGGAACTCCGCGCGCAGGAGGCCGACGCCGTCGACGGGGAGCTGCGCGGCCTCCGCCGCCTTTTCGGTGAACGCGAGGTTCACGAGCAGGCGAGTGGCGAGCGGCTCGATGGCGCCCGCGAAGGCGAACGCGGCCGCGGTCGCGTTGCCGCGCGGCGTGGTGGCGAGCTCGTGGCGCGGGAGCGCGCCCGCATCCGTGCTCGGGCTCGGGAGGCCGGCGCTCGAGTGCGCGAGCGGGGGTGAGACCGCCTCCGTGAGATCTCCAGCGAGGACCTCGCCCGTCGCGCCGTCGACGGTGACGAGCGTGCCGTCGCGCAGGAGGGTCGTGGCCTCGCCCGTGCCGACGACGCAGGGGATGCCGAGCTCGCGGCTCACGATGGCCGCGTGGCAGGTCGCGCCGCCGCCATCCGTGACGATGGCCGCCGCGCGGCGCAGCAGCGGCACCCAGTCGGGGCTCGTCATCGTGGCGACGAGGATGTCGCCCGTCTTCAGGCGGGCGCCCTCCTCGGGCCCCTCGAGCACGCGCGCTTGACCCGCGACGCGGCCCTTCGAGGCGCCCAGGCCGCGAAGGAGCAGCGTGCCTTTGCCACCGTGCTCCCCGAGCGTGGTGACTGGACGCGCCTGCAGCAGGTGGAGCGTGCCGCGCTCGAAGGCCCACTCGACGTCCATCGGTCGACCGTAGTGGCGCTCGATCGCGACGCCGAGCTCGGCGACGGCGCGAAGCTCCGCGGTGGAGAGCGAGAGGACCGAACGCTCGGCCTCGGGCACCGGCTCTCGGTGCTCGCCCTCCTTCGTGCGCACGATTCGCTCGCGCTTGCTGCCGAGGCGCGTGCGGAGGGTCTCGAGCCCCGGCTTCGCGACCACGAAGGTGTCTGGCTCGACCTGGCCGCCCACGACGACCTCGCCGAGCCCGTAGGCCGACTCGATGAGCATCTGGCCGAGGTCGCCGGTCGTCGGGTCGCTGGTGAAGAGCACGCCGCTCCGGTCGGAGGCGACCATGCGCTGCACGACGACCGCGATCGCGGGCTCTTCGTGGAGACCCTTGCTGGCGCGGTAGGACAGCACGCGGGCGCTCCACAGCGACGCCCAACAGTCGACGATCCGCGCGAGCAGATCATCGGGCCCGATCACGTTCGTGAAGGTCGCGTTCATTCCGGCGAAGGAAGCCTCCGCCGAGTCCTCCGCCGTCGCGCTCGATCGAACGGCCACGCGCTCGTCCGGGCCGAGCGCGACGTAGGCGTCGAGGATGGCGTGACGCACCGCGTCCGGGATGACCACGGCGCAAAAGCGCTCGCGGAGCACCGCGGAGGCGTCCTCGAAGGCCCGCGGATCACCGTCGCGGAGTGACGCAGCGGTCTCCCGCAGGAGATCGCGGATCCCTGCTTCGTCGATGCCGCGCAGGTAGGCCGAAGCCGTGACGACGAAACCTCCGGGCACGGGCAGCCCGGCGCGCGTGAGCTCGCCGAGGTTCGCGCCCTTGCCGCCTGCGATCAACGTGTCCTTCGCGCCGAGCGCCGAGAAAGGGGCCACCCAGCGGTCCGTGTCCTCGCGCATGGTCTCGTTCGTTCCCAGCTCCATCTCGACCCTCCCTCTCGACTCGCCTCGACGGGCGCGCTGCCGGTGTGCCGACCGACACGCGCCGAGGATTCCATCACCGCGAGGGGATGCGTCACCCTGGCGGCGCCCTCCGCTCTGAGCAGGGAACGTGCCGAAGCGTCGAGCGAGCCGTGCGGAGCGTCGCGCGACATGACGCGGACGCGGCCGGCTCGTGCGCGGCGCCGTGCTTTGCCGCTCGAGGGGCACACGGCGTGCCTGGCGGCTTCCTGCGGGGGGCGCCCGCTCCTCGGCCGACGCCGGGTGCTCATGCATGGGGTGAGGCGGACCGAGCGCACGCATCGTTTGCGTCGAGGCGCACGTCGTGCGCCCGTCGTCGCCGGCGAACTGCGAGCGCCGCTCGCTTCGGGCGAGCGGCGTCCGTGACGCCCCACGCTGGCACCCCACCGGCGGACACCAGGGGCGCAGGCGCCGAATCTCGGTCGTGCGACCCATGGCCCGACAAGCGTCCGGCGGTTTCTCGAAGACTTTGGAGGGCGTGGGCGAGGCGCCATCGACCGTCACCCTGAGCGGTCTCGACTCGCGCCCTCGACGACCGGAGGCAGCCGGGGGACACGAAGAACGCTCGGCGCTCGATGGCATGAAGCTTGACGTGGGCTCGCTCGTCGGCTCTTCTGTGTCCGTGGTGTTTCAGCCACGTGGCTCGGGGGGGTCAAGCGAATCAGAGGATCGATGGCCAGACCCAAAGTAGCGTTCGTGGGCACCGGTGGCGCGAGCAAGGGCGTCGCCCACCTCGGCGTGCTCAAGGCGATGGAGGAGCTCGGGCTCGTGCCCGACATCTACGTCGGCGCTTCTTCGGGCGCGATCGCGAGCGCCTTCTTCGCGCAGGGCATCTCGGCCGACGAGATGGTCGACTGGTTTCGGCCCTTCTGGCGACGCCACGGCCACGACCCGCTCAAGGGCCGGTATTTCCTCGGCCTCCCGAACGCCGAGCAGCTCCGGAGCCCCGGCTGGCTCCTCAGCGGCCTCTTCTCGATCGATCGCTTCGAGCGCTACCTCGCGGACAAACTCCCCTACAACGACTTCCGCGAGCTCGACCGGCCGCTCTTCGTCACCGCGGCGGACATCGATGGCCGGGGCCGCGTCGTCTTCGGGCCTGGGCACATCGACGAC
>JAHBWH010000080.1 GCA_019637115.1 Myxococcales bacterium
CGCTGGCTACACTATTTTTGCCCAGGAGGCTGTCTCAGGTCACGTTGGCACGTAGGGCGGGCTACCGCCGGGGGGCTACCCCATGGAAGCCGCACAACCACGGCAAGGATGGGCGCTCACGATCCTTGCTGCGGGCAGCGGAACCGAACGATTCACAGATGATGTGCTGACGATTGGCGTCCCCATGGGGCGAGATGGGTGGTCATTCGAGTGGCGTTATTTTGACCCGGGTGGAGAGTTTGGCGAGCTCGACGTTGTTTCTGTTCGCCTCCTTCGTCGCGGTGCGACCAGTTCGGTTCTTCATACTTTTGTTCCGACAACGCCTCATATGAATGTCTACAACATGGTTGAGAATCTGGAGCAGTTGATCGATATCGAGATCGTTCCGGATAACCCAGCTACGGCTTCGGACGAAACGAGTATGTTTGTTCGAGAGCGGTCGTGTCCCGATGGAGTGCTTTGCAATTGGCGGTTCCGCTGTGGCGGCGACAGTGGAGTTCCTTGCGGGCGTCGGGTGCGGCCGGGAGACCGATTCGAGATCGGGGTGATGAGCGCGTCGGGTGGCACTGGAGGAAGGAACCGCACGTCGAACAGTGTTGGAGTGTTCAGCGTGCGTCGGGACAGGCATTGCCCCTAGCTCGGCCAGCGCCGTGGCAAGGCCCGCGACGTAACTCTTAGATGCGTGACGGGCTGCCCGAGAGATGCTATCAAGGTGTCATGCGTGCGAGCCTCGGGGTGCTCGTCGTGTGGGCCTGCGTGTGGAGCGTGGGGTGCCCGGGCGACGACGGTGGAATCATCTTCGACGGGAGCGTGCCGGATGGCTCGCGACCGCCTGACTATCGACCGCCTCGCTGCGGCCCCGACGGGGGAATCGCGGACGCGGATTGCGGGGAGGGCGGCGTGCCGCCCATCGAGACGGACGCGGGGCCGCCGCCGCCTCCGCCGCCGCCGTGCAACGAGGTGACGTTCACGTACACGAACGCATCTGCGTCGAGCGTGTGGATCGCGGGGTCCTGGCTGCTGCGTCCCGACGGCCAGTGGGCGACGAACCCAGCGGAGGGTGTGCTCGTGCTGGAGCGGATGGGCGACGCTTGGTCGATCACCACCCTCATCGAACCGATCCAGCGCCACGAGTACAAGGTCATCCTCAACGGTACGGAATGGATCACGGACCCCGGTAACCCGAACATGGTGCCCGATGGGTTCGGCGGCAGCGGCATGAACTCGGTCATCGACGTCTGTGCTGCGACCTGCGGGGACCTCGACGAGTTCGACTGGCGGGACACCGTGATGTACTTCGCGATGGTCGACCGTTTCTACGACAGCGACGGCTCGGGGCCGCTGAACGATGGCTCGACGGGCGGGAACGCGGCGACTGGGCCGAGTGCACGGTTCGAGGGCGGGGACCTGCGCGGAATCACGGAGCGAATGGAGTACCTGGCCGAGCTCGGTGTGACTTCACTCTGGATCACCGCCCCATTCGCGAACCGCACTGACCGGGGCGCGGCGGTCGATCCGGGCCGTGATACGAACTGGTATTCAGCGTATCATGGCTACTGGCCTAGTCCGCAGAACATTGCTTATTCGTCGTCAGGCGAGCCTTCTATGAGGCCACGGGTAGACTCCCGAATTGGTTCGGAATCGGATTTGATAGCGATGATTGAGGCTGCGCATTCGGCTGAGAGTGCGAACCGTCATGGTATCAAGGTGCTCTTCGACTACGTGATGAACCACGTCGACGCGCAAAGCCCTTTGTTTATGAGCAATCCGGGCTGGTTTCACCGCGCTCCTGGCCGAGATACGGCGCGTTTGTGCGGTGAAACCGAGCGTGTCGGGGACCGTGATGTCCAACTTTGGGACATCCCCGAATGGACTACCCGCTGTGCGTTTACCGACTACCTGCCTCCGTTCGACTTTGGGAACGTCAATGCACGACACTGGTCGGTGAGCGACGCCGTGTGGTGGGCCAAGGAGTTTGGCATCGATGGCTATCGTCTGGACGCTATCAAACACGTTGACACGCAGTGGCTTCGTGACTTGCGGTCGCGCTTGACCTCCGAGGTTCCAGATGCTCCTGGGGATCGGTTCTACCTCGTAGGGGAGACATTCGAGTACAACGACCAAGCTCTGCTCGCGAGCTTCGTCGACCCCGACACGATGCTCGATGGGCAGTTCGACTTCCCTCACAAGGCAAGGCTCTGCGAGGCGGTGTTCCGCCCCGAGGGGCGGATGGACAACCTCCGCACCTTCATGGACGGCAACGACACGTACTATGGCCCGAACGCGCTCATGACGACGTGGATCGGCAACCACGACGTGCCGCGCCCCATCCACTTCGCGAGCCGGCAGATCGGCGACTGCCGGCAAGGCTCCGATCCTCCCACGAATGGCTGGACCTCCAACTACCCGCAGCCCGCGGAGGCCGAGCCCTACGAGCGGCTCGGGGTCGCGTTCGCCGTGCTCTTCACGAACCCGGGCGTGCCGCTGCTCTACTACGGCGACGAGATCGGGCTCGCGGGCGGCGGGGATCCCGACAACCGCCGCATGATGCCGTGGAACGACGCGAGCCTGAACCCGCACCAGCGCGCGCTGCGCGATCGGGTGCGGGCGCTCGGACGGATCCGCGGCGCGTACCCTGTGCTCGGTCGCGGGCGTCGCGTCACCATCTCGGCGGATCAGGACACGTGGGTGTATCGCATGACCGGCTGCGGCGACGACGTGATCGTCGCCATCAACAAGGCGGACGCCGCGCGCTCGGTGAACATCCCGGCCGGTAGCTACACGGACTTGATGACCGAAGGCGCCGCCTCTGGCGGTAGCCGCGAGCTCCCCGCACGGAGCTTCGTCATCCTCTCGCCGGCTCCTTGAGCTGCTCCTCGGTGGGCGAGGCGTCGGACCCGTTGGGCCGGCGCCTCGCCCATCGCCGTCTCCATGTCACTTTGCGCGATGACCTTGGTCCTTCGCGGGGGAGGCGGCGGCACCCGAACCCCGAGGCGGGCGGCGGGCCGCTCTCTGGTCTCCGCCGGTTCGCCGAAACCGGTCTCCGAGCACCGGTCTCCGAGCACTGGTCTCCGAGCACCGGTCTCCGAGCACTGGTCTCCGAGCACCGGTCTCCGAGCACCGGTCTCCGAGCACTGGTCTCCGAGCACTGGTCTCCGAGCACTGGTCTCCGAGCACCAGCTCGGATACCCTGTCGCCTTCATGCGTGCCCTCCTGATCAGCTCCGCGCTCCTCGCCCCGCTCGTCGCTGCGTGTGGTGACGGCTCGCTCGGGATGCGCGACGCGAGCGTCGACGCCGCTCCGAGCCCGAGCGACGCGGGCGCGGCGGGTCCACGCCGCGTGTTCTCGGCGCCCATCGTGCGCTGAGGCCGCACCGCTGTAAGCGTCTGCCTGCTGCGCCGTTCTCGGGTCATGCAGCCCGCTTCGCCCCGCTTCGTGATGACCCTGGTCGTGGCCCTCGCCGTCGTGTCTGTCGCGCCCCGCGCCTTCGCGGATCCGCAGGGCCCGCAGGTCGAGCCCGTCTCCGATCCGCGGCGCTCGGAGGGCGCTCAGGTCGACCACTCGCACGTCGAGCACGTGTACGTCGAGCAGCTCGTCGCGCCGCCGATCCAAGACGATCCCCCCGCGCGCCTCGAGGAGCTCCCTGCGCGGCCGTCGTCGCGGGGACAGACGACCGTCATGATCGGCTTCTGGGGCGCTGGCCACGACGTCGGCGAGCTCGTGTGGCGCTATCGGGGTGCGGACGTGGCGGCGCTCGACGGGCACCGGGTCCCGCAGGGAGTCTTCCCTCGTCGCGCGCGGCAGGTCGGCTTCCTCTATGGCGCGGGGTACAAGCCGCTGCCGTGGCTCCGGCTCCCGGAGGTGCGGCTCGGGCTCGGCGGAGGTGGCTATTACACCGGCACGACCCATGACGTCGGCGATCGCGGCCTCGAGGTGACGGCGGCGCGCACCTTCCTCTTTCGCCTCGAGGTGCTCGCGGGCGTCGAGATCGATCTCGGCGTCGTCACGCCCTTCGTGCGCGGCTACGTCGCGGGGAGCGTTCGGACCCTCCGTACGCGCGTGAGCCACGGGGACCTCGGCGCGCTGGGTACGGAGCGCATCACGAAGCTCGACGGCGATCTCGGCGTCGAGGCGGGCTTCGCGATGCACTTCCGCCCGAACGCACAGAGCGCGGCCTCGGGCTCCCAGCAGAGCCCCCGCATCGGCTTCACGCTCGCCTACCGCCGAGGCCTGCTCGGCTCGGACGCCCACGGCGCGATCCTCGCGCTCTCGCTGATCAACGGCTGAGTAACTCGGTCTCGGACTCGGACTCGGACGCGGACTCAAACGCGGACTCGGTCTCGGACTCGGTCCCGGTCGCCGATCAGGTGCCCGGCGCCCAACGGATGCCAGGCGGGCCGTCGATGCCGCGCTCGCGCCGCAGATAGGCGAGGAAGGGGTTCGTGCGCAGCTCTCTATCGAGCGTCGTCACGGGGCCGTGGCCGCTGTGGACGCGGAGGTGGCCGGGGAGGGCGAGGAGCCGGCGGAGGCTCTCGACCGCGAGCTTCGGATCGCTGAGCGGGAAGTCCGTGCGACCGATGCTGCCCTGAAAGAGGGTGTCTCCGACGAGGATGTCCTCGTCCGTGTAGTAGCAGCCCTGCCCGGGCGTGTGGCCGGGGGTCGAGAGGAAGCGGAGCGTGGTCTCGCCGAGCTGGATCTCGGCGCCGTCCTCGATCCAGTGATCGACGCGACCCTTCGGTCGATCGAGGTGTGGCATGCCGAACATCGTCCCCTGCATCGGCAGGGTCTCGTAGAGCGGGCGGTCGGCGGCGGGGCAATAGGTCGGCACGTCGAAGCGCTCCTGCAGGAGCGAGAGCGCGCCAGCGTGGTCGATGTGCGTGTGCGTGAGCAGGATCATCCGAACGTCGAGTGATCCTTCGCTCGCCTCGAAGCGCGCGAGCCGCTCGAGGAGCTCGTCGTCCTCACCCGTGTCGAGGATCGCCGACTGGCCGGTCGCCTCGTCCGTGAGCAGGTACGTGTTCACCTGGAACATGCCGACGGTGAACGTTCGAATCTTCATCGCCATCGAGTCGCCTTCCATCACGGCGCGCGCCGCCGCCGCGGCCTGAGCCTGGCCTCGAATGCCTCGCGCGTCGACCGCGCGCTCGTCGGTGCTCGCTCGAGCGGCGCGTTCCAAGCCGACCTGTCCGGAGAATCCGGGAGTGACCCTCGTTCACGACGAACGCCGTCGACCCCGCGCGCGCGGGGCGTATCCTGTCGCCGAATGAGCGAACGCCGACGTCACCCGCGACTCCCCACCACCGCTCGCGTCTGGTGGGCCCCCATCGACGAAGACGCCGTCCAGCTCGACCGCATCCGAGACATCAGCGCGTCTGGCGCGTGGATCGAGACCGAGTCCCTCGCCCACCGAGGCTCGCTCCTCGACGTCACCCTCGTCACCGACGACGAGGTCGAGCTCGCGTCCGGCACCGCCCGTGTCATCTGGTCCGATCCCATCCGCGGCCTCGGCATCGAGTTCGTCGACCTCTCCATCTCGCCCGCGAAGGTCGCGAACGCCGCGCCCCCGCCCGTCCCAGGCGCCGCGCGGCAGGTGCCGCCGATGCCAGTGCGACCGCGGTCCGAGGGGCCCGCGCCGCTCGTCGAGGTCCTGAGCGCGCCGACCAAGGGCGTCGTGATCGGCCTCGACCTCGGCACGACCAACACGTGCGCGTCGGTCGTCCGCGACGGCCGCCCCGTCATCATCCCGGGCCGAAGCGGGACCACGACCATCCCGTCGATGGTCTATTTCGACGCCGAAGGTCAGGCCCACGTCGGGCAGCGCGCCGCCGCGCGGCACGTCCTCGAGCCGACCCGCACCGTCTACGGATCCAAGCGCCTCCTCGGCCGCACCTACCGCGAGCGGCTCGCGCGCGAGCTCCAGGCCCACTTCGCCTACCCGCTCGGCGAGGCCGAGGACCAGCACTTCGGCGTCCGGATCGACGACTTCGTCATCGGCATGGACGTCATCGCGACCAAGGTCCTGCAAGAGGTCGTCGCGTCGGCCTCGGAGTTCCTCGGAGAGCCCGTCGAAGGCGCCGTCATCACCGTCCCCGCCTACTTCAACGAGGCGCAGCGCGAGGCCGTTCGACGGGCCGGCGCCGCGGCCGGCATCACCGTGCATCGCCTGGTGTCGGAGCCGACCGCCGCGGCCGTCGCCTACGGCCATCGCCGGGACACCAAGGCGCGCGTGGCGGTCTGGGACTTCGGCGGGGGCACCTTCGACATCTCGATCGTCGAGATCGACCGCGAGGAGTACACGGTCATCGCGACGGGCGGCGACAACTTCCTCGGCGGTAATGACCTCGACGACCAGCTCGCGTCGTACCTCTGGGAGACGTTCGTGCGCGACGCGCGCATGCCGAGCTTCGATCCCACCCCGCAGCAGGTCGCGCGCCTGCGCGAGGCGGCCGAGCACGCGAAGCGGACGCTCAGCGTCGAGCGCGAGCATTGGGTCCACCTGCGGGACATGACCGAGGAGCCTCGGCGCGACCTCCACGTGCTCGTCACGCGGCAGGAGCTCGAGCAGCTCATCCGGCCCTGGCTCGAGCGGAGCGTCGCGCTCGCTCGCGACGTGCTGCGCCTCGCGGGCCTGACGACGAGCGACGTCGACGACGTCTTGCTCGTCGGCGGCTCGACGCGGGTCCCCGCCGTCCACGCGGCCGTCGCCGAGCTCTTCGGGCGGCCGCCGAGCCGACGGATCAACCCGGACGAGGCCGTCGCGATCGGCGCGGCGCTGCTCGCGGGCGAGCTCGGCCACGCCGACGGCCCCGCGCTCCGTGACGTGCTGCCGATGACGATCTTCCACGCGAGCGGTGCCGCGCGCTACGAGCCGCTCGTTCGGCGCAACACGCGGGTCCCGATCGAGGTGCGGCGCGACCTGCGCTGCGACGACCTCGGGGTCGCGCAGCTCCCGCTCTTCCAGGGGGACTCGGGCGAGCCGGCGAGTGACGAGTACCTCGGCACGGTCGTCGTGACGACGCCTACGCCGGACGAGCCGGTCGCGGTCACGCTCGCCTTCGACGGACACGGCGTGATGACGATCGAGGCGCGGTCGCGGGCCAGCGGGCGCGGGCTGAGCGTCGACCTCGACCGCGCGCGTCCCTGGGGACAGGTCCTCGCCGAGCTCGGCCTCGAGGACGTTGTGCCCTCCCCTGCGGCGCGCGCGCCGGCGTCCAAGGTCGGCGCGTTCTTCGGTCGGCTCTTTCGGCGACGCTGACCGCGGATCACTCGGGCACGACGTGAAGCTGCGTGGGGCCGAGTCGAGCGAGCACCCGCGCGTGAGGAGGCCGGCCCGTGGGGCCGAGCCCGGCTCGAACTTCTGGGCAGAGGGAGTACAAACCTCGGCGTGCTGGCGGTCCGAGAGCTCGACGTGCGGATGGGGGATAGGGCGCTCCTGCGCGGGGTCTCCTTCGAGCTCGCGCCCGGCGAGGCGCTGACCCTCCGCGGCAAGAGCGGTCTCGGAAAGAGCACGCTGCTGCGCACGATCGCGGGGCTGCACGCCGACCCCGGCGACGCCGTCACGCTCGACGGCCGCAGCGCGCGCGCCTTCGGCGTCCCCGCGTGGCGGCGGCGCGTGACCTACCTCGCGCAAGCGCCCGTCATGCTCGAGGGGTCGGTCCGCGAGAACCTCGCGCGGCCCTTCACGTACCGGAGCGCGACCGGCGCGGCCTTCGACTCGGCGCGCGCCGAGCAGTGGCTGGCGGAGCTCGACCTCCCCGGCGTGCTCGATCGCGAGGCGGCGACCCTCTCGGGGGGCGAGAAGCAGCGCGTCCACCTCGTGCGCGCGTTGCTCGGCGGGCCCGCCGTGCTGCTGGCCGACGAGCCGACCGCGAGCCTCGATCCGGAGGGCCGCGCGCGCCTGCTCGACTGGCTCGACACCCGGCGCGGCGAAGGGCTCGCCGTGCTCTTCATCCGTCACGACCCCCGGCAAGGCGAGCGCGCGCTCGACCTCGAGGCGCTCCGTGGCTGAGGGCGCCGACGTCATCGCGCTCTCGCTCGTCGACCTCGCGGGGGCGGCGACGCTCGTCCTGCTCGCCGGCGTCGTCAGCCTGCTGCTCCGGCTCGGGCTCGGAGGGCAGCTCGTCCTCGGGATGGTGCGCGCGACGGTGCAGCTCTTCCTGCTGGGCTTCGCGCTCCGCTGGATCTTCGCCCACGTCCACTGGGCGCTCACGGGCGGCGCGGCGCTCGTGATGATCTCGCTCGCGACCCGCGCGGCGCTTCAGCGCACGAGCCACGCGCTCGCGGGCGCCTTCGCGGGCAGCTTCCTGACGCTCGTGCTGACGGCCGGCGTCTTCGCGATCCTGGGCTCGGCGCTCTTCGTCGGGGCGGACCCCTGGTACCACCCGCGCTATCTCCTGCCGCTGCTCGGGATGCTGCTCGGCAACGGCCTCACGGGCATCTCGCTCTGCCTCGACAGCTTGCTGGTCTCGTTCGCCGACGATCGCGAGCGCGTGGAGCTCGAGCTCGCGCTCGGCGCGACGCGGTGGGAGGCGTCGCGAGATCCGCTCCGGCGCGCGGTGCGTCGGGGCATCGTGCCCATCGTGAACGCGATGATGGTCGCGGGCGTCGTGTCGATCCCAGGGATGATGACGGGGCAGATCCTCTCGGGGACCGAGCCCGTCGAGGCCGTGAAGTACCAGCTGCTCATCCTCTTTCTCATCGCGGGGGCCACGACGCTCGGCAGCCTAGGGGTGGCCGTCTTCGCGTCGATGCGCGCGCTCGACGAGGACCATCGCCTCCGCCCCGAGCGCCTCCGCCGGCGCGCGAAGTGACCGCGATGACCTCCGCGCGTCGCGTCCTCGTCGTCCTCGTCTGCGCGGCGCCCGTGCTCTTCGCCGTGAGCGCGCCGCTCCGTCGCGCCGTCGAGGCAGGCCGCGCGCTCGAGCGCTTCGAGCGCGGCGTGCCGCGCGTGGCGCGACGCGAGCACGTGGTCGAGGGGGTTCGGGTCCGGGACTTCGGCGCGGGGCCCGCGCTCGTGCTCGTGCACGGCGCGCACGAGGAGGGGATCGACGAGCCGCGGCTCGTGCGGCTCGCCGAGGTGCTGGCGGCGGAGGGCTTCGGCGTGCGCACCCCGGAGCTCCCGGGGCTCGTCGCGCTACGGCTCGAGCCCTCGGACCTCGACGCGCTGCGGCGCAGCAGCCCGCCCGGCGCCGCCGCGTTCGGCGTGAGCGTCGGTGGGACCTACGCGCTCCGCGTCGCCGCGGAGGCGCCGTCGGTCTTCTCGTCGCTGCTCGTGCTCGGCGCGCCCGCCGACCTCGAGCGGACGGCGCGCGCGCACCTCGTGGACGTCGAGCCGCGGGGTCAACCGCGGACGGTCGTCGATCCGCGGGGTCAGCCGCGGACGGTCGTCGATCCGCGGGGTCAGCCGCGGACGGTCGTCGATCCGCGGGGTCAGCCGCGGACGGTCGTCGACCCCTCGGGGCGACCAAGGACCGCCGTCGCGCGCGCGCACCCTTACGCCCACCAGGTCTTCGCGACCGCCCTTGGCGGCGTCCTCGACGAGGCCTCGCTCGCGGCGGCGAGAACGCGGCTCGCGCGCCTCTCCCCCGAGCATCACCTCGCGGCGATCGAGCTCCCGGTCTTCGTCCTGCACGGCGCGGACGATCCGCTCGTGCCGACGGCCGAGGCGGACGCGCTCGCGAGCGCGCTCCCTCGCGCGAAGTGCTGGGTGTCGCCGCTGCTCGGGCACGCGGAGACGCGCGAGGTGGGCCTCGCCGAGCGCCTCGCGCTCGCCCGCTTCTTCGCCGAGGCCTTCGAGGCGTTCCGCCAGGCAGGAGCCACGCTGACGGTGCCGCCGCGCTGACGGTGCCGCCGCGCACATTTGCGGGTCTCGAGCTCGGCGCTCCTAAGCGCACGTCGTCGCCCGAGCGGTCAGGACGGAACGACGAAGGGGAGCGCCGGAGCGCTCCCCTTCATCCGCCGGATGGCGGAGCCGTCACTTGTTCTTGGCGGCCTCGCGCTTGGCGACCTCTTCCTTGACCTGTTCGAGGATGTGCGGCGGCACGGGCGCGTAGTGGCTGAACTCCATCGAGAACTGGCCGCGGCCCGAGGTGGCCGAGCGGAGGTCGCCGATGTAGCCGAACATCGATCCGAGCGGGACGTCCGCCTTGATGCGGATCGAGCTCGCGCCCGGCTCCTGCGACTTGATCATGCCGCGGCGGCGGTTGAGGTCGCCGATGACGTCGCCGACGTTCACCTCGGGGACGAAGACGTCGACCTTCATGATCGGCTCGAGGAGCTGCGGCGCGCACTTCGGCATCGTGTGGCGGAACGCGGCCTTGGCCGCGATCTCGAAGGCCATCTGCGACGAGTCGACGGCGTGGAAGCCGCCATCCGTGAGCTTCACCTTGAAGTCGAGGAGCGGGTAGCCGCAGAGCGGGCCCTTCTCGAGCATCGACTTGAAGCCCTTCTCGACCGCCGGGATGTACTCCTTGGGGACGTTGCCGCCGACGACCGCCGACTCGAAGACGAAGCCCTCGCCGGGCTCGAGCGGCTCGATCGTGTAGTCGATCTTCGCGTACTGACCCGAGCCACCCGTCTGCTTCTTGTGGGTGTAGCTGTCGGAGACGGCGCGCGTGATCGTCTCGCGGTAGGCGACCTGCGGCTTGCCGACGTCGGCCTCGACGCCGTAGGTGCGCTTGAGGATGTCCACCTTGATGTCGAGGTGGAGCTCACCCATGCCCTTGAGGATCGTCTCGCCCGACTCCTGGTCGACCTCGGAGTGGAACGACGGATCCTCGGCGACCATCTTGCTGAGCGCGTTGCCGAGCTTCTCGCTGTTGGCCTTGTCGCGGGGGACGATGGCCATCGAGATGACGGGCGCGGGGAAGACCATCGGCTCGAGCGTCGCCGGGTTCTTCGGATCCGCGAGCGTGTGGCCCGTGCGGACGTCCTTCATGCCGACGACGGCGATGATGTCACCCGCCTGCGCGGTCTCGATGAGCGTCCGGTCGTTCGCGTGCATCTCGACCATGCGGCCGATGCGCTCCTGCTTGCCGGTCGCCGTGTTGACCAGCGCGTCGCCCTTGTTGATCGTGCCCGAGTAGATGCGGACGAACGTGAGCGTGCCGAAGCGGTCGTCCATGATCTTGAACGCCAGCGCGCGGGTCGGGCCGTTCGGGTCGACGATCGCGAACTTGCCCGTCTCGTTGCCCTCGAGGTCGATCTCCGGCTGCGGGTTGACCTCGGTGGGGTTCGGCAAGTAGTCGACGACGGCGTCGAGCACGTGCTGCACGCCCTTGTTCTTGAAGGACGAGCCGCAATAGGTCGGGAAGAACGACATGTCGCGCGTGCCCTTGCGGATGCAGCGCTTGATGGTCGCGATGTCGGGCTCGTTGCCTTCGAGGTAGGCCTCGAGGACGTCGTCGTCCTGCTCGACGGCCGTCTCGATCAGCTCCGCGCGGTACTTCTCGACCTTCTCGACCATGTCCGCCGGGACGTCCTTGACGACGTAGTTCTCGGGAAGGCCCGAGTCGTCCCAGATGTACGCCTTGCGCTCGAGCAGGTCGACGATGCCGACGAAGTCGGCCTCGGTGCCGATCGGGAGCACCATGACGAGGGGCTTGGCGCCGAGGATCTTCTTGACCTGGTCGACGACGCGGTAGAAGTCCGCGCCGAGGCGGTCGAGCTTGTTGACGTAGATGATGCGGGCGACCTTCGAGTCGTTCGCATAGCGCCAGTTCGTCTCCGACTGCGGCTCGACGCCGCCCGAGCCGCAGAACACGCCGATGCCGCCGTCGAGCACCTTCAGCGAGCGGTAGACCTCGATCGTGAAGTCGACGTGCCCGGGGGTGTCGATGACGTTGAGCTGGTGATCCTTCCAGAAGCAGGTCGTCGCCGCGGACTGGATGGTGATCCCGCGCTCCTTCTCCTGGTCCATGAAGTCGGTCGTCGCGGCGCCGTCGTGGACCTCCCCCAACTTGTGGATCTTGCCGGTGAGCTTGAGGATTCGCTCGGTGGTCGTCGTCTTGCCGGCGTCCACGTGGGCGAAGATGCCGATGTTGCGGTATTTGCTGAGGTCCTTCATCGCAGGGTCCGTTTCGTTCGACTCGGGGGGTCCGAAAAATCCAGGCGCTTCCTGCCCGGAACTGAGCGAAATGCAAGCCGAGCGACCCCCTTCAGCGTGATTTTTCGGAGGCGGTGGGACATCCGCGGAGCGCCGAGGGTGCCCTTTCGACCGGTCCGCGCGGGAGAGGGTGGGTGCGATTCCAGTCGGGGCGGATCGCATGCGGGCGGCGTCGCGACCGCCGTCGGTCGGGTGGGCGGGTGCGCCGCCAGGCGGTGAGGAGGAGCGTGCCGGGAGGCAGCCACGAAGGAGGAACCGCCTCGGGGAGTCCGGGATCATGGAGCAGATGCACGAGAAGGCCCACCGACGAGCGGCGGGCCTCCTTCGTGTGCTCCGCGGGGGAGAGCCCCCCGACAGATCGCCTCAGTCCCAGGGGTAGAAGGCGTTCGCGACGTTCGCGAGGCCCGTGCTGCCGAGCTCGGGGAAGTGGCGCAAGAGCACCGACTTCATCGAGCTCATCTCGACCCAGAGCAGACCCTCGTTCGTGTAGGTGTCCGCGTTGTAGAGCTCCGTGAAGAAGCGGTCGCCCTGCAGACGGCGGGTCGCCATCACGGTGAAGACCTGGAAGAGCGTCTCGCCGAAGCCATAGCAGCTCGGGCGCTGGCCCTCGGCGAGGGTGCCGACCATGAGGTCGACCTTGTCGATGTCGCCGTAGATCTGCTGCAGGCGGTGGGCGAGCGTCGCGTCGCCGCCGGTGAGCGTGATGAAGTCCGGCACGCGAGGCAGGCGGAGGAGCTGCCGCGCGTCGTTGTAGCGCGGCAGGCCGCGCTCGCGGTCGCGGACGATGTCGATGGTGCCCATGTCGATGAAGCCGCGGCCCGGGACGTGGAGGTCCTGGAGGAACTGCGGGTAGTTGTCGAGCACGAGCGCGCCGGGGTTCGAGATGCCGAACGAGTAGAGCATGTCGAGCATGCCGTGGCGCTGCAGCAGCGCGCGACCGCGCGCCTCGCGCGTGTGCTCGGTCGGCACGACGTCGCGGAAGCGATTGTTCTGCGCGGAGCGGACCACGAAGTGCTCCGGGAGGAGCGGGTGCATGCGGTAGACCGAGACGAACTCCTCGGTCATCGCGTAGGCCGCGTCGTGGAGGTTGCGGCCGTCAGGGTTGCCGACGACGCCGTAGACGACGGGGTTCGGATAGAGGCCCGGGATCGGCGGCAGCGGCGGGCACGTGTAGTGGTTCAACCCGTACCAGTTCGCGTGCATGCCGATGTCGAGGTTCGAGTTCGGCAGGATCGCGGGGGTCCACTCGAGCGTGTGGATCTTCGCGATGAGGGCGGCGTTGATGAGGCGCGCGGTGTCGAAGAGGCGTTGATCGTCCCAGCTCGGGTAGTTGCGCGCGAGCATGTCCGCGATGGCGTTGTGCTCGCGGACGAAGAGGTTGTGCAGGAGCTCGAGGCCGACCCAGAAGTTCTCGCGCATCCCGGTGTCGGAGTAGCCGCCTTGCCCGACGGGCAGCATGCCTCGGTGGTCGAGCTTCATCCGGCCGCCCACGAAGGCGCGCAGGCGATTCGCCGTCGCCTCGTCGCTGCCGTAGACCTGCGAGGCGTCCCACCAATGCGTGACCTCGTTGGTGTACGTGGGCGGCAGGCCATCGTCGCGGCCGGCGACGCGCGTCGGGTCGGGGCGCGTGCGGGGGATCGAGAGCGTGCGCTGCCCGCGCAGGCGCGCGGGGTCGAGCGGGCTCAGCGGGACCTCGATGGTGTCGCGCGAGTTGCGGGGTACGGGGCCGTGGTCGAACCAGTCGTGGATCTGGAACTGCGTCCACGCGCCCGCGAGGTTGTTGAGGAAGGGCACCGGCTTGAAGCCGGAGCCCGCGATCCCGCGGCGGCGCAGGAGCGCCAGGCTGATGGTGCGCGGGTTCGGCTCGAGCATCGTCGCCTCGTTCGGGTAGGCGGCGGCGAGCGCGATGTTGCGGCCGAAGCGGGTGCCGGCCGCGCCCATGAGCGGGTTCGTCGGGTCGTTGCAGGTGCCGTCGAGGTTGCGGCGCGTATAGGGCCCCGCCGCGCAGACCACGGAGGGCCGCGCCGGATCCGTGATCAGCGGGACGCCCGTCGCGCCGCCGACGTAGGTGTCGATGAGGTTGAAGCGCTCGAGGATGCCGCGCATCACCGCGAGCTTCGCGAGCCCGCGCTCACGCGGCTCGTAGTACCAATTCGTCCACGGACCCGTGAAGAGGTCGGCCGCGAGCGCCGGATCCTGGGCCATCGTCAAGAGGCCGATGAGCTCCGAGGAGAGCACGGTCGCGGGCGCCGGGCCGTCGGGGCCGACGCAGACGGGCACGGTCCCCCGCGCCGGGTCGGCCGGGCAGCAGAGCCCCATCGCCGCGGAGATGGGCTCGCACACCGTCCCTGCGTCGCACGACTCGGGAACCCCGGGCGCGCAGAAGCCCTGCGCGTCGGCTGTCGTGGGTACCCAGGATGCCAGCGCGACCGCCGCGCCGACCCACAGTCCAACACCACGTGAAGTAGCCATACGGCCCCCTTTCCACACCCAGTCCGTGAGGAAGCTTACAGTCCGGAACCTGGCGATCCAAGGCCGGGGACCCGAAAGCTCGCCAAGATGGCCAAAAAACGCCGACAAATTCGCTGGTGTACGAATGTTGCGCTATTCGTGCACAGGCGACGCAGCGTCATCTTTGCACGAGTTGAAAGTTGTTCTTCCAACTTTTAGATTTCGTCGCGGAGGTGTCGCATGCGTGTGATGGTGCTTGGCTTGGTCGCGGCCTCGTGGGGGCTCGGCTGCGGGAGTGACGACACGAGCGATGACGGGCGCGGTGACGCGAGCGTCGCGGACGCGCGCGACGACGCGACGATGGACGCGACCGCGCCTCCCGACGCGACGGACGCGGTGGACGCGGCGGCGCGGCCGGACGCCTCGCGGCGCGACGCAGGGGAGCTGCCGGCACTGCCGGATCTACCGGCCGAGGGGTGCGAGGGCGCGAGCCTCCGCGTCGTCCCGGGCGCTCCGGAGGTGCGGGGGCCCTGGGCGGTCGGCGCGCGCACGGTGAGCGTCGGCCGCCTGACCGCCGAGGTCTGGTATCCGGCGTCGTCCGCGGAGGGCGAGGCTGCGCGTTACGATCTGCGCGCGTGGCTGCCGCCTTCGCAGCGCGACCGGATCACCGACGACGAGAACCCCTGGCAGGACTGCGATTGCGTACGCGACGCGCCGATCGACGCCGAGCACGGGCCCTATCCCGTGGTCGTCTTCGTCCATGGGACGGCGGCGTTCCGGACCCAGTCGCTCTCGATCCTGACGCACTGGGCGAGCCGCGGCTTCGTCGTGGTGGCGGCGGATCATCCGGGCCTCTTCCTCGGCGACCAGCTCGCCGTCGCCTGCCCCGACACCGCGAGCGGCGCGCGCGACATCCCCGGCGACGTGGCCGCGCTGCTCGCGGCGCTCGACGCCCCGTCGGGCGAGCTCGCCTTCCTCGACGGGCGGATCGAGCGCGCGCGCACGGCCCTCGCGGGCCACAGCGCGGGCGGCGCCGTGGCGAGCATGACCTCGCGCGCGGGCGTCCGCGCCGTCATCGGGCTCTCGTCGAGCCAGGCGGCGAGCGCGTCGGAGGGCCTGCTCGGCGCGCTCTTCGTCGGCGCCAACCAGGATCGCGTCGTCCGCTACATGCAGACGGTCAACGCCTTCGGGGCCTCGCCCGATCCGAAGTGGCTGCTCGGCATCGAGGGCAGCGGGCACCTCGCGCCGAGCGATCTCTGCGACCTGGTCAACGACGACGGCGAGGACCTCGTGGCCGTGGCGCAGCGTCGCAACGTCTGCGGCGCGATGTTCGCGTCGTTCCTCTTCGACTGCCGGGACGACCACATCGATCCCGAGGAGGCGCGGGTCGTCACGCGCGCGATCACGACGGCGGTGCTGGAGCAGACGCTGCTCTGCCACGACCGCGCGGACGCGATCGAGGCGATCCCGAGCCGCTTCGAGGCCGTGTCCGAGCTGCGCGGGCCAGGGCTCTGAGCGGCTTCGTGGCGGGTCGAAGACGCCGACGTCTTGCGCCGGCGCGCGCGCAAGACACGATGCGGCGATGTCGCGCGCGCTGCTGCTCGACGCGGGCAACACCCTCGTCTACTTGGACCACGCGGCCGTGGCCGCGATCGCGGGGCTGGACGCGGGCGCCGTCGAGCGCGCCGAGGCGCCCGCCAAACGCCGCTACGAGGCGATGCTCCGCGAGGGGGCGAGCCACGAGGACGGCTGGGCTGCCTTCATGCGCGAGCTCCTCGGCGCGGCTGGCCTCGCGAGCGCGCGCGTCGACGAGACGGTCGTCGCGCTCCGCGCGGCCCACGACGAGCTGAACCTCTGGCGCCGCGTGCCGAGCGGGTTGCCCGAGGCCCTCCGCAGGCTGCGGCAGGCGGGGTGGAAGCTCGGCGTGGTCTCGAACTCGGAGGGGCGCCTCCGCGAGCTCTTCGACGTCCTCGCGCTGACGTCGCTCTTCGAGGTGATCGTCGACAGCGGCGTCGTCGGCCTGCAGAAGCCCGACCCGCGCGTGTTCTGGCTCGCGACCGAGGCGCTCGGCGTCGCGCCCCCGGACGCGGTCTACGTCGGCGACATCCCGGCCGTCGACGTCGACGGCGCTCGCGCGGCGGGGCTCTCGGCCGCGCTCGTCGACACGCTCGGCGTCTTCCCGGACTACCGCGGCGCGCCGCGCTACGAACGGACCGAGGCGCTGATCGATGATCTGCGCGAACACCGCTTCGTGTGGGAGTCGCCGCCGAGCGGCTCGGAGGACCCCCATGGGAGGTGAGCGCGAGCGGCCGCTCTGCCTCGTCGGCATGAGCGGGGCGGGCAAGAGCCACGCGAGCCGGGCCCTCGCGGCGCTCGGCTTTGGCTGGCACGACTGCGACGCCGCCATCGCGGCGCGGCTCGCTGACCTCGTAACGCCAGAGCCAGGTGAGGCGCCCGTGCACGCGCTCGGGCGCTGGATGGGCATGCCCTGGTCGGCCGGCTTCGCCGAGCGCGAGGCGCGCTATCTCGCGCTCGAGGCGGAGGTGACGCGCGAGGCGCTCGACGCCGCGCAGGAAGGGTCCCAGGTCGTCGACACGACGGGGAGCGTCATCTACCTCGACGAGGCGCTGCGGCAGGCGCTCCGCGCGCGCTGCGAGGTCGTCTACCTGCGCACGCCCGAGGCCGACTACGAGCGCATGCTCGCGCTCTACCTCGCGGAGCCCAAGCCGGTCGTGTGGGGAGGCCTCTTCGCGGCGCGGCCAGGAGAGTCGGACGAAGACGCGCTCGCGCGCTGCTACGCCGCGCTCCTGCGCGAGCGCGACGCACGCTACCTGGCGCTGGCGCACCGCTGGATCTGGGCCACGGACCTCCGAGGCGCGGACGTGGCGGCGGTGCTCGGGCGCGCGCCGCGACGGAGCGCCCGATGAGCGCCGTCCTGCACGCGACCCCCGAGATCTCTTCGATCCTTGCGTCGACGTGCGGTAGCGCTCGGGCGCGCGCCGCGATGGAGCGCCCGATGAGCACCGTCCTGCACGCGACCCCCGAAACCTTCGGTCCTCGCGTCGACGTGCGGTAGCGCTCGGGCGCGCACCGCGACCAAGCGCGCGATGATCCCCGTCCTGCACGCGACGCCCGAGACCTTCGACGAGCTCGTCCTCGCGCCCCGGGACGAGCTCGTCGTCGTCTATTTCTGGGGGCCCGACTGCCCCAACTGCGACTTCTTCGCGTCGCGCTTCCCGCACCTGCTCGAGGCGCTCGGCGACGTCCCCGCCCGCGTCGTGAAGGTGAACGCCTACGAGCACGACGCGCTCGGCGCGCGCTTCGCGATCTTCGGCATCCCTCAGTTCCACCTCTTCCGCGACGGAAAGCGCATCGGGCGCATGAGCGAGTTCCGCGGCGACGACTTCTTCGTGCACGTGCTCCGCGAGCACCTCCCCAGCGCGTGGGGTGGGGGCACGCCATGACGGGAGCCATGACGGGAGGGCCACGCCATGACGCGACGGGCACGGCGCGCGTCGCTCGTGAGCGTGATGGCGCGTCGTGCGGCGGGGGCACCTCGCGGGCGCAACACGGCGCGAGTGGCTGGCGAGCGCCGTCCGGGCGCGTGAAGCCCCTTTCCCTCCGCGGCCCCGGCCGTCACCATTGCATCCGATGACCGCATCCGCGGATCTCGCCGCCACGATCGACGCCGCGCTGGCGACCCTCGCCGCCGAGGGTGCGCTGGTCGATCTCGCGACCGTCGCGCGCCGAACGATCGCGCCGCCGGTCTCCGTGCGGCCGGAGCGGCTCGACCCCCTCCGCACCGAGGACCGCCTCGTGCTCGGCCGAACGCTCGGCGAGGGCGGGATGGGCGTCGTGCGGCTCGCCGAGCAGCGGATGCTGCACCGCGAGGTCGCGGTGAAGACGCTCAAGCAGGACGTCGCCGACGACGCGACCGTCCGCAAGCTGCTCCAGGAGGCTTGGATCACGGGCGCGCTCGAGCACCCGAACATCGTACCGGTGCACGACCTCGGCGTGGACGCCCAGGGGGTGCCCTTCCTCGTCCTCAAGAAGATCGAGGGCGAGGTCTGGGGGGAGCTGCTGGCGGCGCCCGAGCGCGTCGAGCGGCGCCTCGCCGGGGAGGGCATCCGCGCGCCGACCGAAGACGACGTCCTCGACTGGCACCTGCGCGTGCTCGGGCAGGTCTGCCGCGCGCTCGCGTACGCCCACAGCCGCGGCATCGTGCACCGCGACCTCAAGCCCGAGAACATCATGGTCGGGGCCTTCGGCGAGGTCTACGTGCTCGACTGGGGCATCGCGGTCTCGCTCGAGGACGACGGCTCGGGGCGGCTGCCGCTCGTGAAGAACGCGACCGCGATCGCGGGCACCCCCGCCTACATGGCGCCCGAGCAGCTCGGCGGCGACGTGCCGCGCATCTCCGCGCGCACCGACGTCTACCTCGTGGGCGCGATGCTGCACGAGCTGCTGACGGGCCGCGTGCCGCACGAGGGCGACACGCTGCGCGAGCTGCTCGCCACGCTCTTCACGCCCGTCGAGCTGCCCGAGGGCGTGCCCGACGAGCTCGCCCGCATCGTGCGCCGCGCGATGGACCCCGACCCCGATGGCCGGTTCGAGAACGTCGACCAGATCCGCCTCGCGCTCGAGGCCTTCTCGCGACACGTCGGCGCGCGTCGGCTCGCCGCCAAGGGCGAGCGGCTGCACGAGAAGCTCGACGAGGCGCAGCGCGAAGGCGCCGATGCGGCCGCCGAGGCGATCTTCGCCGAGGCTCGCTTCGCCTACCGCGCGGCCCTCGAGGCCTGGCCCGAGAGCGAGGAGGCGCGCGAGGGGCTCGACGCAATCGTCGCCGCGCGGGCGGCGCGCTTGCTGGACGTCGGCGACCTGGCGGGCGCGCGACGTCTGCTCGCCAACCTCGAGCGCTTACCGCCTGCGCTCGTGGCGAAGGTCGAAGAGGCCGAGCGCGAGGCGGAGCTCGTCTCTCGGCGGGCGGAGGCCCTGCGCCGCGACGCCGACACCTTCAAAGGGCGGAACACGCGGCGCCTCTTCTTGGCGGTCCTCGGGACCACTTGGGTGGCGTCGCCCTTCGTAGCGGCCGCGTACGGCGACCTCGACGCGGCGTCGCCACGGGTCACGCTCGTCTTCACCCTGGGGAGCCTCGCCCTGGTCACGACGCTCGTCGTCTGGGCGCGCGAGTCGATGCTCGGCACGCGGCTCAACCGCACGATCGTCGGTATGCTCTTCACGTTGCTCGCGATGCAGGTCGTGCTCTCGGGGGTCGGCTCGCTGCTCGAGATGTCGATGTTGGACTATCGGGTGATCCTGCTCTTCTTCCACGCCTCCATGGCGGCGGCGGCCTGCGTCGCGGTGAACGTCTGGTTCGTGCCCTGCGCGATCGGTTACACGGCCGCGGTCTTCGTGGCGGCCTGGTCCCCCGAGCACTCGCTCCATTGCATGGGCGTCGCGAACGCGTTCTTCGTCGTGAACGCCGTCGCCGTGGACGCGATGATGGACCGCGAGTGCGTGCGCGCGGGAGAGGACACGGCGCCGAGCGCCTCCTGAGCTTCGGTGCGGACGCAGGCGCTCGGGCTCGAGCGGTCGGACTCGGGCGGTCGGACTCGGGCGGTCGGGCCCGAGAGCGTCCCGGCTCAGCGCTCCTCGCCCTCGTAGAGGCGGAGGTAGCTGTCGTAGCGCTCGGGGGAGATGCTCCCCGCCTCGACGGCGGCCTTCACCGCGCAGCCAGGCTCGGCTCGGTGTCGGCAGTCACGGAACGCGCACTGCCCGAGGTGAGGGCGCATCTCGACGAAGCAGCGGTCGAGCACCTCGAGCGGCAGCGCCCAGGCCCCGAGCTCGCGGATGCCTGGGGTGTCCGCGACGTAGCCGCCGCCCGCGACGGGGTGGAGGGTCGCGACCCGCGTCGTGTGCTTGCCCTTCGTCGTATGGGAGCTGGTCTCGCCCACCCGAAGCGCGAGCGCCGGGTCGATGGCGTTGATGAGGCTGCTCTTGCCGACGCCGCTCGCGCCAACGAACGCGCTCGTCTTGCCGAGGAGCCGCTCGCGGAGCGTGTCCACGCCCTCGCCGGTCAGCGCGCTCGCGTGCACGACCTCGTAGCCGAGCGCGGCGTAGCGGTCGAAGAGCGCCCGCTGCTCGGGGCGCACCTGGTCGAGCTTGTTGGCGACGATCACGACCTCCAGCCCGCCGTGCTCGGCGATCGCGAGGAAGCGGTCCAACATGCGCGGGTGGAAGGGCGGGTCGCCGAAGGCGAAGACCACGAAGAGGCGGTCGAGGTTCGCGATGATCACGTCCTCGCGATGCGCTTGCGCGGGGTGCTGTCGAGACAGCACGGTCTCGCGAGGGAGGACCTCCTCGATGGTGCCGAGATCGCCGTCGGCTCCGGGGCTGAGGCGTACGCGATCCCCGATCACGCAGAGGTCCGTGCGTTGACGCTCCTTCTTGAGGCGCCCGCGGAGCTTGCAGGTCACGACCCCCTCCGAGGTGGCCACCTCGATGAAGCCCGCGGTCGCCCGCAACACGATGCCCTCCTCGACCGTCACGACGGCGAGAGTGGCCACGCTCGGGGCCTTCGGCAAGCGCCCAGCGGCGCGGCGCCCGGGGGGCCGAAGCCCTTGATGGTGGGATCGGCACGCTGGTAGGCTGCCTCGGCGACTTCGCGCCGAGGCTCGACCATGCGCACACGAGAAGACATCGAATCGTACCTCCGCCGCTCCCAGCTCGCGTTCAGCGACGTCGGTGACGAGACCGACGAGGCCATGTGGCTCGTCCGAGACCGCTCGACCGGCGAGAACATCGTCGTGAGCATGGTCCAGCCTCTCTTGCTCTTCCGCGTGAAGGTCCTGGACCTCGACCACGTGAAGGATCGCGAGGCGCTCTTCCAGCGGCTCCTCGAGCTGAACGCGCGGGACATGATGCACGGCGCATACGGGCTCGCGGACGGCGCGGTGGTGCTCACCGCCGGGCTGCCCCTCGAGAACCTGGACTACAACGAGTTCCAGGTGACGGTCGACGACCTCTCGCTCGCGCTGACCAACCACTACGACGACATCAAGACGTTCGTGTCGTCCGCCACCGAGGCCTGAGCGCCTCGCCTTTCTTCGCGCGGGACGAAATGTCTGCCCGCCTTCGTACGTAGCCAATCCGCCAGCATCGTCCGGGAGACACGAATGGGCTTCTTCGGCCGCCTCGCCACGCTCATCAAGAGCAACCTGAACGACCTGATCAGCAAATCCGAAGATCCGGAGAAGATGCTGAACCAGGTCATCCTGGACATGAACTCGCAGCTCGTGGAGGCGAAGAAGCAAGTCGCCGTCGCGATCGCGGACGAGAAGCGCCTCAAGAAGCAGCTCGACAACGAGAAGAGCGTCGGCGCCGAGTGGGAGCGCAAGGCGATGATGGCCATCCGGGCGGGCGACGAGGAGCTCGCGAAGGAGGCCTTGCTCCGCAAGAAGGAGCACGACCAGCTCGCAGCGCAGTACGAAGACCAGTGGAACAAGCAGAAGCAGGCGACCGACCAGCTCAAGCTCGCCTTGCGCGCGCTGAACAACAAGATCGAGGAGGCGAAGCGGAAGAAGAACGTCCTCATCGCGCGCAAGCGGCGCGCGGAGGCGATGAAGTCGATCCAGCAGACGATGAGCGGGCTCTCCGACACGTCGGCCTTCGACACCTTCGACCGCATGGCGCAGAAGATCGATCAGATGGAGGCCGAGGCGGAGGCCGCCGGCGAGCTCAGCGAGGAGTTCTCGGGCGACGTGCTGCGCCATCGGTTCGCGCAGCTCGAGGCGACCGCGGGCGCCGACGCGGATCTACTCGAGCTCAAGCGCAAGATGGGCCTCGTGCCGGAGGAGGCCCCGGCCGTCTCGGCGCGGGTCGATGCCGAGGTCGAGGACGAGATCAGCGACGAGGAGATGGCCGAGCTCGAGGAGGCGCTCGCCGCGCTCCGCGAGCGCGAGATGGGCGGCTGACGGCGGACGGCGGTGGACGGCGCGCGCGGACGGTGCGGGCGGACGGCGCAGGCGGACGGTGCAGGCGGACGGTGCGGGCGGACGGTGCGGGCGGACGGTGCGGGCGACGCTCGCTCGATGGAGCGTCGCGTCGGCTCCTAGAGCCGAGCAAGGGGAACGAGCGAGCTTTCCTCCCCTCCCGCGCGGCGTTCGTGGGCGCTGGGACGCTGCGACGTTTGGAGTGCGTCGGGTGCAGTGACGCTCAGTAGAAGAGCTGGAGCTGGACGCGCGCCTGGTGCATCACGTCGACCAGGCGGTCGCCGAAGAGGACGCCGTAGTCCGCTTGGAGCTTCAGGTTGTGGCCGTGGATGTACCAGCCGACGCCGCCGAGGAGCTCGCGCTGGGTCGGCATCGCGCTGCCCTCGTGCGTGGGGCGGATCTCGGCGAAGCGGGCGGCGAGCTCGATCACGCTCACGAAGTAACCCGCCTGAAGCGTGTACCCGAACGCCGAGCCGAAGCGCTCGGTGACGAGGACGCCGTCGACCACCCCGGTCTGCGTGTCGGCCCGGGCCCGGCGCCAGAGCAGCTCGGCGAGCAGTGAGAAGCCGTTCCACTTGAAGGCCACGTCCGCCTCCGCGTGGAAGACGTCGAAGCCCTCGTCGAGCTGGAAGAACGCGCCGTGCGTGCCGTTCTCGCGGTGGGTGCGGTGGTTGTAGGCGAAACCCGCGCCGATCGAGAACCGCGGCGTGCGCGTGCGGAGCAGATCCGCCTCGGCGTAGGCGTCGTCGAAGCGGCCGGTCGGCTGCACCTGGAGCCTCGCGACGTAGAGCAAGCCGAGGTCGCGGTTGATGCGGTTGCGCCCGTTGCCCGAGTAGACGCCGAGCTGGGCGCCGATGTAGCCGCCGAGGCCGAAGAGGTCGTTCGAGAAGAGCTGGATGCCGATGTCGCGATCGAGGTTGAGCGCGGCGTTGACGATCGAGCGGTCGACGAGCTGCAGCGCAGAGGAGCTGATCACGCGCTCGCGGTTGAACGGCACCTTGGTCTGACCGACCTGGACGCCGAGCTGACTCGTCGGCATCCACGTGATGACCGCGTCGCGGATGGGGTTGAAGTAACCAGGCTCGAGATCGCCCGGGGCGAAGCCGAGCTGGATGTAGAAGAGGAGCTTCGGGCTGCCGAGGTGGCCGAGGAAGACGAGCCGCATGCGGCGGATGAGGAAGGCGAAGGCGTCCGCGGGCTCCTCGCCCGCGAGGTCGCGGGTGAAAGCGGCGCGGGCTTGGATCCGGCCGCGGACGGTGAGCGAGAAATCGCCGTCGTCGCTTCGCAGCGTGATGCCGCGGCCGAACTCTGCCTCGAGACCCTCGGCGAGGGGCATCGCGGCGGTGGGCGGCATCAGCTCGGGGGTCGTCGGGTAGTGCTGGGCGTCGGCGGCCGCGGCGGTGTCCGCAGTGCCTGCGGAGGTGGAGCTCGTAGCTGCCGCCGAGGCGTCTGCAGTGGCGCCCTCGGATGCGGCAGCCGAGGGGGGCGGGGGGACGAGCGGATCGTCGTTCTCGCGCGGGGGAGGCTCCGCCTCGGACGGCCCCTCGGGAGACGGCGCCTCGGGAGACGGCGCCTCGGGAGACGGGCGCTCGGGAGACGGGCGCTCGGGAGACGGCGCCTCGGGAGACGGGCGCTCGGGAGACGGCGCCTCGGGAGACGGGCGCTCGGGAGACGGGCGCTCGGGAGATGGCGCGGGCTCGCCCGGCGCCTGTGCTCCGGCGTGAGCGGCGACGAGGAGGAGCGCGACCGCGAGGATTCGAGCCACGGCGGCCAATGTGACAGATCCGACACGCCGCGCCCGTGGCTCGGGACGGAGGTGGTGACGCGCTTGTTGCGCTCGGAAGCTGGCCCCATGCTCGAGCCGCATGGAGCTCGTCCGCGCCCTTACCGACCGCATCCTCCCCGAGGCCAAGACCCACACGGGCGGGCCGACGCCTCCCGGCCCCGACGCCCCCCACGCGATCGTGATCGGCGCGGGCTTCGGCGGGCTCGCGGCGGCCATCCGGCTCGGCGCGCGCGGGTACCGCGTGACGATCGTCGACCGCCTCGACCAACCCGGCGGGCGGGCGCGCGTCTTCCGCGAGGGCGGCTACGTCTTCGACGCTGGCCCCACGCTCGTCACTGCGCCCTTCCTCTTCGAGGAGCTCTGGACGCTCTGCGGGCGGCGCATGGCCGACGACGTCGATCTGCGGCCGACGCTGCCTTTTTACCGGATCCGCTTCGACGATGGCTCGACCTTCGAGTACACGGGCGACGCCGACGCGATGCGCCGCGAGGTCGCGCGCCTCTCACCGGACGACGTCGCGGGCTACGAGGCCTTCGTCCGCAAATCGCAGGCGATCTTCGACGTCGGTTTCACGAAGCTCGCGCACGCGCCTTTCTCGCATCCGGTGGACATGGCGCGCGTCGCGCCCGCGATGATCCGGCTCGAGAGCTACCGGACCGTGGCGGGGCTCGTCGGAAAGTACGTGAAGGACCCGAAGCTCCGACAGGTGCTCTCGTTCCACCCTCTGCTCGTCGGCGGCAACCCCTACGACACGACCAGCATCTACACGCTCATCGCGTACCTCGAGCGCAAATGGGGTGTGTGGTTCCCGATGGGCGGGACGGGCGAGCTCGTGCGGGGGCTCGCGAAGCTGCACGAAGGGCTGGGGGGGACGACGCGCCTCGGCGAGACCGTGGAGGAGATCACCATCGACGCGGCGGGTGGGCGCCCACGGGCGAGCGGCGTGCGGCTCGCGAGCGGCGAGACGTTGCGCGCGGACGTCGTCGTCTCGAACGCGGACAGCGCCTACACGTACTATCACCTCGTCCCCGAGCGATGGCGCAAGCGCTGGACGAATCGGCGAATCGAGCGCGCGAAGTTCTCGATGAGCCTCTTCGTTTGGTACTTCGGCACGAAGCGCCGCTACGAGGACGTCGCCCACCACACCATCCTGCTCGGGCCCCGCTATCGGGAGCTGCTCGAGGACATCTTCGAGCGCCACGTGCTCGCCGAGGATTTCAGCCTCTACCTCCACCGCCCGACGGCGACGGATCCGTCGATGGCGCCGACGGGGCACGACGCGTTCTACGTGCTCTCGCCCGTCCCGCACCTCGACGCAGACGTCGATTGGGAGGAGCGCACCGAGCCCTACCGCCGCGCGATCGCGCGCCACCTCTCGCGCACGGTGCTGCCCGGCCTCGAGGACGCGCTGACCGTCTCGAAGACGCTCACGCCGAGGGGCTTCGCGAGCGACTACCTCGCGTTCAAGGGGGCGGCGTTCGGGATCCGACCGAACCTCCTGCAGAGCGCTTACTTCCGCCCGCACAACGCGAGCGAGGACCTCGACGGACTCTTCCTCGTCGGGGCGGGCACGCACCCGGGGGCGGGCATGCCCGGCGTGCTCTCGACGGCGCGGGTGCTCGACTCGGTGGTGCCGGATCCGGCGCGCTACGCGCGAACGGCGCGGTAGGGCCTTCAGTCGAAGGCGCGGCTGAGTGACTCGACGTGGGCGCGCCCGAGCTCCGGCTCGAAGAGGCGCGGCAGCGTGACCCGAGGCGCGTCGATCGAGCGGAGCAGGGCGAGGCTCGTCTCCTGAACGCCCTCGCGCAGCGCGCGGATCCGGCCAGCCTTCGCGAGGCTCGCGATTGGGGAGCCCTCGTCGAGCTTTGCCGGGAGCGCCTCGAGCAGCGGGCGCTCGCCGGACTCGAAGAGCTTCGGGAGGAGCTGGTTGACGACCAGCGCCGGGACCGGCATCGCGAGGTCCTTCGTCAGCGCCTCGTGCAGCTCGAGCGTTTCGTGCGCGGGCATGCCCTCGGGGAGCGTCACGACCACGCAGCCCGCGCGCTGCGGGTCGCGGAAGAGCGAGAGCGCCCGCTCCGCCTCGCGGCGGAGCAGCCCGGGCGGCGCGACGTCGACGATCACCTGCGGCACCCGCAGCATCTCGAGCCCGTGGCCGGTCGCCGGCGCGTCGAGGATGACCAGGTCGTAGTCGCCGCGGCCCTCCGGACCGTGGCCCATGGCGTGGAAGTACGCCTTGCCGAGCATGGCCCACGCCTCGATGCCGGGCGTCCCGCGGAGGAACGCGCGCACGAAGCGGTTCTCGAAGACCGCCTGGTAGAGCGTGCGGACCTTCAGGATCATCATCCCGTACTCTTCGAGAGCCGCCGCCGGCGTCATGTTCACGGCGTCGAGGTTCGGCGCGACGTTCGTGATCTTGTCGGTGATCGGCGGGCACTCGTAGAGCGACGAGAGTCGCTCCTTCGCGTTGACCATCGCCACCAGGGTGCGCTTGCCCTTGCGGGCCGCGGCGAGGCCGAGCGAGGCCGCGACGGTCGTCTTGCCGACGCCTCCTTTTCCGACGACGAAGAGGAAGCGGTGGTCCAGCAGCGACGGCATCCAGGTGCCGCCAACCGTATCAGCGAAGCGCGCTCGGGCAAGCTCAGGGCGGCCAGTACCGCCGGCCGGGAGCTCGAGTCGGGGTGATTGGTGGGGAAGTCGGTCCGCGGTGCCGACTCGCCGACCGACAACCGCGTCGCGGCTACCGCGCGTGCCGTCACTCGAACGCCAGGACGCGCTCCTCGCCCCACCGGTCGATCAACGCTCCCACGTACGACAGCAGCGTCTCGCGCCGCTCGAGCACGCCCTCGATCTGTGCGTCGCTCAGGAGCGGCGTCTGGGCGTGGCTCGGATCGGCGGCGAGCGCGCGCTCGATCGCGTCGCGGTCGAGCCGCTGCACGCGGTCGACGAAGCTCCGAGAGAAGCGCTCGGCGTAGACGAGGCGGTCGCGGATGCGGGTGTGGATCTCGCTCGAGATCGACGCCGCGAGGGCGACGTCGTGGTCGCGGATGATGAGCCGAGGACCCTCGTCGGTGCTCGCGAGCCCCTGCATGTTTCCGCCGCTGAAGCGGTCCCAGTTGGCGATCAGGTAGTCGAAGGCGACCGCGTTGGAGAGGTCGCGACAGAGTGCGCGCCGGTCGGAGGGGATCTCGCCCGATTGGCTCAGCCAGCCTCGCCACTCGACGAGCCCCGGGCCGCGATCGAGGCCGAGGTCGGTGAGCTCCGGTACCCAGTAGATCGAGGCGCCGGGGACGTCGCCGTTCGACTCGGGGACGAGCGTGCTCTGGATGTCGTTCCACGTGTCGGGATCGGCGTAACGGGCCTCGAGCCGGTCCCTGATCTCGTGGTTGCGGACGATGCGGACCGTCGCCGGCGGGACGTTCTCGAGGCCGAGGATGCGGGCCAGGCGATAGGCAGCGGCCTCGCGTAGGTAGCCCTCGCGGTGGGTGCGGCTTCGGGGCTTGAACGCGGCCGTGTGCTCGCTGCGCAGGCGCATCCGAAACGCCAACGAGGAGGTGCCGATCGGCTTGAACTGTCGAGACGGAGTGTTCGCGAGCGCGTCGAGCAGCTCCTCGTGCGCGAAGGCGCCGGGAGGGAAGGTCAGGTCGCTCGGGACCTCGAGCGGCGCGGGCGGCTCAGGTTCGGGCTCTGGCGCCGGCTCGGGGGCGGCCGGGCGTTCGACTGGGGTCGGCGTGGGAGCCGGCTCGGTGGCGGCCTGTGGGGGGGGCTCGCATCCTGCGGCGAGCGCGAGCCAGCACACTCCGCCCACGAGGGAGGAGAGCAGGGTCGGGCGGCGGGAGGAGGGGGCCACGGCGGGGGAGGGTAGCAAAGCGACCGGCGGTCGAGGGGACGTGTCGACGGCTCGGGCCGAAGAACGGCGTTCTTCGGCCCGAGCGCGGTGTCGCGGTGAGAGGAGGTGATCAGCGCACGCCCGCGAGGACGTTCTTGGCGATGACCATGCGCTGGATCTGCGAGGTGCCCTCGTAGATCTGGAGGATCTTCGCGTCGCGCATCAGCTTCTCGACCGGGTAGTCCTTCATGTAGCCGGCGCCGCCGAAGACCTGGACGGCGTCCGTCGCGACCTCCATCGCGCTGTCGGCGCCGAAGGCCTTCGAGTAGCTCGCGACCACGCTGTTGCGGTCGCCCTGGTCGATCATCCACGCCGCCTTCCAGACGAGCAGGCGGGTGGCCTCGTATTTGATCGCCATGTTGGCGATCATCGCCTGCACCATCTGGTGCTGCGCGATCGGCACGCCGAAGGTCTTGCGCTCGAGCGCGAAGGCCACCGACTCGTCGAGCGCGCGGCGCATCAGGCCGCAGGCGCCCGCGCCGATGTCGGGGCGCGTGCGGTCGAAGGTCTGCATCGCGAGCTTGAAGCCGTGCCCGGCCTCGGCGAGCACCTGGTCCTTCGAGACCTTCACGCCCTCGAAGTGGATCGTCGCGGTGTCGCTCGCGCGCTGCCCGAGCTTGTCCTCTTTCTTGCCCACCGAGACGCCCGGGGCGTCACGATCGACGATGAAGGCCATGATGCCCTTGTGGCGCTCGGCGGGGTCGACCGTCGCGAAGACGACGTACCAGCTCGCCCACGAGCCGTTGGTGATGTAGCACTTCTCGCCGTCGAGGACCCAATCGTCGCCGACCTTCTTGGCGCGGCATTGGATGCCCGCCGCGTCGCTGCCGGCGGCCGGCTCCGTGATGGCGTAGGCGGCGTAGACCGGCTCGCTGGCGAGCATGCCGAGGTACTTCTTCTTCTGCTCGGGGGTGCCCGCGAGGATGATCGGGGTCGCGGCGAGCGCGTTGGCCGTCATGCTCGTCTGGATGCCCGTGCAGCCGTACGCGAGCTCCTCGGTGATGAGCACGTGCTCGATCTCGTGCAGGCCGAGGCCGCCGCAGTCCTCGGGGATGATCGGTGCGACGAGCCCCAGCTCCCACGCCTCGCGGAAGACGTCCTTCGGGAACTCGCAGGTCTGATCGGCCTTGGCGGCGACGGGGATCACGCGCTCCTTCACGAAGCGGCGCGTGTTCTCGACGAGGCTCTTCTGGTCGGCGGTGAGGTCGAAGCTCAACATGGGGACAACTCCGTTCAGTTCATGCGATCGCGGCGCTGGCGCTCTAGCTCGGCCCGCGCGGCGCGGGCGCCGAGGCGAAAGCCTAGAGCCAGGCCGAGCAAGAGCACGCCGGGGATGTAGAAGAGGTGATCGATCGACGGCATCGGATCAGCTTCGCTGCTCGCCGATGCTCTTGCGCAGCGCGGCGAGGTCCTCGGCGGTGCGCGCGTGCAAGCGGCCTACGCGCCAGAAGTAGCCGAGGATGAGCACCCATGCGCCGGCGTAGGCGATGACCGTCAGCGTCCCGCCAGGGACCCGCTCGGCGTCGGGACCCGACACGGCGCGGAAGGTCGCCGCCCGGCGCGAGGGATCGTCGTCGGCCGTCGGCTCGTCTTGGGCTGTCGCTGGCGCCGCGGCGCCGACGACGAGCGCGCCGAAGACGAACGCGCGCTGGAAGAAGCGGAAGAAGGACTCCGTCATGACTCGCCTCCCAGGCCGCGTCGGGCCGCCTCGAGCTCGAGCGACGCGAGCTCCTGTCGTTGGCGCTCGACCCGGATCCGCGCCCACATCAACCAGACGAAGAGGATCGTCACCGCGCAGAACCCGCAGACGAGCGCGGGCACCATGTCCTCGTGGATGCCGCCGCCGCCGCTCGCCAGCACCACGGGGTGCTGTCCGCTCCAGCGCTGGACGCTGAATTTGATGAGGAAGAGCAGCGGGAAGCCGACGATCGCGAGCGCCGCGGCGAAGCGCTTCTCGGCTTCGCCCGCGGCGCCGAACCCGCGCAGGGCGAGGAAGGACGAGTAGATCATCGCCGTCAGCAGGGTGCTCGTGATGCGCGGATCCCACGCCCAGTAGACGCCCCAGGCCTTGCGGCCCCAGAGCGGGCCCGTGAGCAGCACGATGAGGGCGAAGAGGGTGCCGATCTCGGCGCCTGCGAGGCTGAGCGCGTCCCAGCGGTCGCTGCGCTTCCAGAGGTACATCAGGCCGCCCAGCGCGGCCGCGGTCCAGCCGACGTACATGCCGTAGGCGCTCGGGACGTGGATGAAGAAGATCTTCTGCGACAGGCCCATCTGCTCTTCGACCGGCGCGACCTCGAAGGCGAGGTAGAAGGTCGCGGGGAAGAGCACGGCGCTGAGGACCGCGAGGCCGGTCCAGAGAGCGCGGCTCGTGCCGCTCAGAGTCGAGGCGGGGTGGGTGGGGGCCATTCGTCGACGCGGGACGCTACCACGCGGCTTCGGGGGGGGCACGCCCGCGTGTTGGGTGGCTCGGGTGAGGCTCGCGGCTTCGGCCCGAGGAGCTCGCGGGCTTCGACGAGGATCGGAGCGTGCCTTCGATCAGAATCCGGTCGCGCGCTTCACGATGGCGGATGTGCCCTTCGTCGTGAGCGCGAGGACGCGTTGCTGGAGCGGTCCAGAGCCAGCAGCCTCGCCGACGATCGTGCCTCGCTCTTGGGTGCTCGAGACCAGAGCGGGCGGCCCTCGCCGACGAGCGCGCCTCACCCTCTTGGGGGGCGTCCCGCCCGGGACCCACCTGGCGTCCGCCACCCCCTCCGCCGCCAATCCGCCGCCAGGGGCCGTTTTGGCGGCCAAATTCGCGAATAATTTCAGTGCGGCATCTCGCGAAAACGCCAGGCACATCGCTTGCTCATCCGCTCGACGCGATGAGCAAGCCCCACCTCGTCCTGCCTGGCCAGGTCATCTCCACGAGCCGCCAGGTGCTCCACCGGCACTTCAGGCTGCGGCCCGACCGTCAGATGGTGGAGCTCTTCAAGTACCTCTTGGCGCTCTACGCGGCGAAGTACGGCATCAAGATTCACGTCTGCTGCCTGATGAGCACGCACTACCACCTCGTCTTCACGGACGTGCACGGCAATCGGGGCGAGTTCTTCCGCGACTTCCACTCGATGCTCACGAAGTGCGTGCTGGTCTATCGCGGGCTCCGGGGCACGTACGTCTTCGACAAGTCGCAGACGAGCCAGTGCGACTGCATCAACGAGGCCGTCATCGAGGCGGTCGCGTACGCGCTCGCGAACCCGACGGCGGCGGGCATCACGTCGACGCCGAGCGAGTGGCCCGGCAACTTCTGCCACGCCGACGAGCTCGCGACGGGGAAGACCGAGCGGGTGAAGCGCCCCGACACCTTCCGCCGCGAGGACGGCAGCCACGTCCGCTTCTTCGACCTCGCGAGCGAGCGCTGGCCCGAGGAGGTCGAGCTCCGCTTCGAGCCCGTGCCGATGCTCGCGGACGCCGCGGAGTACCAGCGCCTCGTCCAGGTCGAGCTCGAGGGCCTCATCCGGAAGAAGCTCGAGGAAGCCGGCGGTCAGCCCTTCTCCCGCGTCCGCCAGGCCTCCGCCGCTCCATCCACGACCAGGCCAGCCAAGACCTCCCCTTCGGCGAGCGCGAGCCCCGCATCAAGGCCGGCCGAGGCCAGAAGGCCGCGCGCGAGCAGGCCATCCACCGACCTCCGCGAGTTCTGGGCCCTCCACGCCGAAGCCGTCGCCAACTTCAAGAAAGGCGACGAGGTCGTCTTCCCTCCCGGCACCTACCGCTGGGCCAAGGTCTTCGGCTTCCCCGTCGCCACCTAACGCCCGACCCACTCCAACGGAGCCCACCGGATGCCCCAGCGCCGGCAGGCCCCACTGCGCCCCGAGCCTCGCGTGACCCACCCCGGCCACGCCGAGGCCGAAGTGCGTCCGTCGCCCGCCGCGACCCGCCGCGCTCGAACGCGGCGCGCGCGCCCGCGCCGACCCGCGCGAACCGCAGAGCGAGAACCATCCGCTCCGACTGAACCACGCGCTCCGCGCGCTCGAGGCCGTCCTTCGGTTCGCCAGCTTCCCCGCCGCGCGCTCGAGGCCGTCCTTCGGTTCGCCAGCTTCCCGCGTGACCCACCCCGGCCACGCCGAGGCCGAAGTGCGTCCGTCGCCCGCCGCGACCCGCCGCGACCGAACGCGACGCGCGCCCGCGCCGACCCGCGCGAACCGCAGAGCGAGAACCATCCGCTCCGACTGAACCACGCGCTCCGCGCGCTCGAGGCCGTCCTTCGGTTCGCCAGCTTCGTCCGCGTCGGTTCGCCAGCTTCGTCCTTCGGTTCGCCAGCTTCCCGACTGAACCACGCGCTCCGCGCGCTCGAGGCCGTCCTTCGGTTCGCCAGCTTCGCCAGCTTCGCCGGTTCGCCAGCTTCGCCAGTTCGGGTCGGTTCGCCGCTCGAGGCCGTCCTTCGGTTCGCACATCGCGGTGAACCACGCGCTCCGCGCGCTCGAGGCCGTCCTTCGGTTCGCCAGCTTCGCCAGCTTCGTCGGTTCGCCAGCTTCGCCAGTTCGGGTCGGTTCGCCGCTCGAGGCCGTCCTTCGGTTCGCACATCGCGGAGGCCGTCCTTCGGTTCGCACATCGCGGCATCGGTTCGCACGCCGCGCGCGTCGGTTCGCACGCCGCGCCGGCGCCGTCCTTCAGTTCGCGCGCCGCCTCAGTTCGCGCGCCGCCTCGGGGTTCGCGCGCCGCCACCGCCGCGGTTCTCGGGTCGCGCGCCGCCGTTCGCCAGCGTCGTCGGTTCGCCCGACGTTGTCGTTCGCCGGGCTGTAAGGGAGGCGAGCCGTCCCGCGGCGGGCCATGATGCGGGCATGTCCTTGCGGAGCTGGGTGCGGGCCGCGCGGCCTTTGGCGCAGGCGAACATCGCGCCGCCGGTGCTCTTCGGCCAGGCGCTCGCGTGGGGGCTGACGGGGCGCTTTTCGTGGGGGGCGTTCGCGCTCGTCCTGCTCTGGGGCGTGCTGGATCAGGTCTTCATCGTCTTCGCCAACGACGTCGCTGACGCGCCACACGATCGCGCCGATGCGCGCACGCCCTTCTCGGGCGGCAGCGGCGTGATCCCCGAGGGGCTCCTCTCTCGCGGCACGCTCGCGCGGGCGGCTCTCGTGGTCTTCGCGGTGCTCGGTGCCGTCTCGGTCGGCCTCGCGATCACCGCGAGCGCGTGGGCGCTCGCCGCCTGGCTCGCCGCGGGCGGGCTGGTCTGGGCCTACAGCTTCCCGCCGCTCCGGATGAGCTATCGCGGAGGTGGTGAGCTGCTCCAAGGGCTCGGGGTGGGCGCGGTCTTGCCGCTGCTGGGGTTCGTCGCGCAGGCGCAGGCGCTCGGCCCATTTCCTCGGTGGGTTCTGATCGCGACCGTCCCGCTCGCGATGGCAGGCAACGTCGCGACGGCGCTCCCGGACGAGGTCGCAGACCGACGCGCCCTCAAGCGGACGTGGCCCGTGCGTATGGGGCGGACACGCGCGGCGTGGGCGTGTCTCGGGCTGACGGTGGTCGCCCTGTACGCTGCGCTCGCGCTCGCGGTGATGAGACCGGAGACCGGCGCGACGCCCGCCGTCGCGCTCGCCGCCCTGCCGCTGCTCGGCGCGCTCTTCGTGAACGTGCGGACTCGGCGGGGGGCCCTCGTCTTCGTCGTCTTGCACGGCGCGACGACACAGCTCTTCTGGCTCGGTTGGGGGCTCGCGCTCATCCTGGCCTGAAGGGATCGGTCGCATCGTCGGGCGAGCGCGACCGATGCGTTCGACGGCAACCGGCGTCACAGGCCCGAACGTCGAGACGCAACCGACGTCGGACGGGCTCGACGGATGCGATCAACGTCCGAGCCGCGCCTCCGCGACACACATCAAGGTGCGCAGGTCGTCCCCGTCGGTCGGCGCGCACGCGAGCCCGATCGCGACGTCGAGGCCGCACGCGCCCTCGACGTCGATCTGCGCGACCTCCTCACGGAAGCGCTGGAGCGCAGCGGACATCGGCTCGGCGCTCGTCTCGGCGTACCCCGCGACGAAGAACGGATCCCGCCAGAGGCCGCGGACGTCCTCCATGCGAAAGCGCGACGCGAGGAGCTGCGCGACGGCGGCGCGGTGCGCCGGGCTCACCGCTCCGCGGAGCTCGAAGACCGCGAGCGTGAAGGGGCGCGCGCGTCGGCGTGTCTCGCTGAGAC
>JAHBWH010000081.1 GCA_019637115.1 Myxococcales bacterium
CTCGGCGGCGCTGGGGGCGCGGGCGGTGGCGGCGAGGTGCTCGATGGGGAGGGTGGGGCGGACGTCGTCCGCCCGAACGGCAACGGAGGAGGCGGTGGCGGCGGCGCGGGCTGCGTGATCGTGCGCACCGACGGCGCCGCCGGCGCGATCGACGTGAACCCCAGCGTCGCGCCGGGTTACCGCGCCCTGCCGCTGCTGCGCTGATCCCGTGCGCCGTCGAGGTGAAGGCCTGCGTCGTCGCTGCGGCTGCTGACCCCCGTGCGCGTCAGCGCGCGAGCTGGGGCCCGAGCGGGCGCAGCGCGCCGCGGACCGCCGCGCGGACCACCTGAGACTGCAGGCGCTCGACGCCCGGGCCGCGCGCGCTGGCGCGCCCAGAGAGCACCATGCGCACCGAGCCACCGCGACGATCCGCGACGATCAGCGAGACCTCGCACTCGAGCCTCCGGCGATCGGACTCGCCCTCGACCTCGAGGCGGGTCACCGCGCCGCGCAGCACGTAGTGCGCGCTGCGCGTCGGGGTCACGCGCACCCCGTGGACCGCGCCGAGCTCCTCCGAGAGCGCCGCCCGGAGGTGCTCCCCGACGATCGCCTCGGGGGCCGCCGTCTCTCCGATCGCGACCGCCGTCGAGCGCTGCGCTTCGACCGCGTGCACGAGACCCACCACCGCGACCATGACGGCCACGGACCACCACCCGACTCGACGCATGGCGCCTCCCGCGTTCGTTCGCGCTCCTTCGCCCGAAGCGCGACCCGCCTCTTCCCGATACCGCGTCGCGCCGCGAGCGGTCAAAAAAGCCGCGGCGGCGGGAGCCTCGGCGTCGGGGGTCTCCATGAGCGGGCGCCGCGCGATGTCGGTTGGGATGGACGTCGGACGCGAGGGGCGGCATGAAGTCCCGAGGAGGCGCGAACGGACGTCATGGGGGAGCCGGAGGGAACGAGAGCGTTCGTCGTGGGGGCGACGGGGTTGACCGGGCGGGCCGTCGTCCGCGCGCTCCGCGACCGCGGCGTCGAGACGATCGCCCACGTCCGGTCCGACTCGAAGGAGCTGGCCGCTTGGCGCGAGCGCTTCGGCGCGCTCGGAGCGCGCGTCGACGCCACCCCGTGGGACGAGACCGCGATGCTCGCCCGCCTCGCGGCGATGCGACCGACGCACGTCTTCGCGCTCCTCGGCACCACCAAGGCGCGGGCTCGCCGCGCCGCGCGAGAAGGCGCGCGCGAGAGCTACGAGGCGGTCGACTACGGCCTGACCGCGCGGCTCCTGCGCGCCGCGCAGACCTGCGGGAGCCGCCCCCGCTTCATCTATTTGTCGTCGATGGGCGTGACGGCGGCGACACGCAGCCCCTACCTCGCCGCCCGCCACCGCCTCGAGACCGAGCTGCAGGCGAGCGAGCTGCCGTGGATCATCGCGCGACCCTCGTTCATCGTCGGCGAGCGCGACGAGTCCCGCCCGCTCGAGGCGGTCGGGGCGTCGGTGGGCGATGGCTTGCTCGCCCTCGTCGGCCTCGTCGGTGGCGGCGGGATTCGCGAGCGCTACCGCTCACAGACCGGCGACGAGCTCGCGCGGGCCCTCGTCCGCCTCGCCCTCGACGAGCCCGCCAACCAGGTCGTTCCCTCCGACCGCTTGCGCGCGCTCGCGGGCGGAGCGACGCGCGCGTGATGCACGCCGCTCGTGACGAAGCGCACGAGCGGGCGTGGTTCGACGAGGCGCTTTCTCGGAGGATGCGAGGACATGGCCGAGACCCTTCGCTTCACCGGACGCATCCTCTACATCACCCAGGATCCTGCGCTCCTCCGCCGACAGCTCGAGGGAGAGGACCTCGACTGGAGCGAGGCGATCCCGCTCCGGGACAACATCAGCACCGACGAGATCACGCCCGGCTGGGTCTGCTTCTACTACGACGAGACCCTCGGCCGTTACTCGATGGTCGGGCTCGCGGGTGGCGCGGTCGAGAAGGACTCGATCAAGAACGGCGGGTTCGAGGTGATCGTCAGCGGGCTGTCGAAGGGCTGCGGATCGTCGCGCGAGACGGCGCCCTATAGCGAGCTCACGGCGGGCGTTCGCCTCGTCGTCGCCCGGAGCATCGAGAAGATCTACGGGCAGAACTGCCAGAACATCGGCCTGCTCACGTCGACCGACTTCGGGCTCTTGCCGCGCATCCTCCGCGGCGAGGAGATCCCGGTCGAGGAGTTCACGCGCGGCCTCGACCCCATCAGCGCCGACATCGTCCGCTCGGGCGGGCTCTTCGCGTACAACAAGAAGCGCCTCGACGGGGAGCTCGCGCCGCCTGCGATCGAGACGCCCCCGCGCCCGATGACGCTCGTCGAGAAGATCATCGCGAAGAACGCGGTGCGCGACGCGAAGGCGGGCGCGCTCGGCGTGCCAGCGGTCGCGCCGGGGGACGCGCTCTTCGTCCGGACCGACGTGCGCTTCAGCCACGAGTACGTCACCCCGATGGCGGACTCTCTCTTCCGCGGCGCGCTCGGCGACGACGCGAAGGTCACCGATCCCGAGAGCGTCTTCACCTTCCGCGATCACCTCACCTTTCTCGGGGACGTGATGAGCGAAGAGAAGCGCGCGATGGGGCTCTTGGACGAGGCGAACGGCCTCGCCACGACCCAGGCGCACTTCTCGAAGAAGCACGGGCTCCGGCTCTACGGCGAGGCGGAGAAGGGCGGCTCGGAGGCGATCTGCCATAACGCCGTCGTCGAGGATCTCGCGCTGCCGGGCGACGTCGTGATCGGGACCGACAGCCACACCTGCATGGCCGGCGTGCTCGGGTGCTTCGCCTTCGGCGTCGGGAGCACCGACATGGCGAACGCCTGGTACACGAAGGACGTGCGCGTCCGCGTCCCCGAGACCGTGCGCTTCGTCCTCGAAGGCGCGCTCCGCCCCGGCGTGAGCGCAAAGGACGTGATGCTGCACATCCTCGCGCAGCCTTTCTTCCGCACGTCCAAGGGCATCGGAAAGGTGCTCGAGTTCGCGGGGCCCGGCGTGGCCTCGCTCGACCTCGACGAGCGCGCGACGCTCACGAACATGGCCGTCGAGGCCGGCGGCTTCACCGGCATCATCGAGGCCGACGAGGTCGTGGTCGACTACCTGCACGCCCAGCGCGGGGTCGCCAAGGACGCGCTCCGCGCCCGGCTGATGCGCGGCGACGAGGGCGCGGCGTACCTCGAGACCTTCGACATCGACCTCGCGGCGGTCGAGCCGATGGTCGCGACGCCGGGCGACCCCCGCAACGGCATCGCGCTCTCCGCGCTCGACGGCGACGTGCGGATCGACATCGCCTACGGCGGCTCCTGCACGGGCGGCAAGAAGAGCGACATGGACATGTACGCGCGTGTCCTGCGCGCGGCGCTCGATCGCGGGCTGCGCGTGGCCGAGGGCGTCGAGTGCTTCATCCAGTTCGGGAGCCAGCAGATCCGCGAGTACGCCGAGTCGCAGGGCTACACGGAGGTCTTCCGCGAGGCCGGCGTCACCATGATCGACCCGAGCTGTGGCGCGTGCATCAACGCGGGGCCCGGTGCGTCGCGGAACAAGGAGCAGGTCTCCATCAGCGCGCAGAACCGCAACTTCCCGGGGCGCAGCGGCCCCGGCCAGGTCTACCTGGCGAGCCCGCTCGCGGTCGTCGCGAGCGCCGTGATGGGGAAGATCGTCTCTCCCAGCGTGCTCCTCGACGACGCCTGAACAACCCGAAGTTCGTTCCGGGTCATCCGCGGCCAAGGGCACGGAGCTCGCTCGCCGACCTCCTCGAAGGCTTGGCCTGTTGAACGCCTGCGCGGCAAACGACCTCCACGCCGATCATCCACGGCAACCCGGAACGAACTCCGCGTTGGGGGCACGAGCGCCCGCAGCTCAGGTGCTGGTCCCCGCGAGCTCCTCGACGTTCCGCAGCGCGAAGAGCTCGTGGAAGAGCCGATCGGTCACGGCGGCGGGCATCCACGCCTCGGTCCGGACGGCGAGCGCGGCGGTCCACGGCGCGGGGTAGCGTGGGACGGGCTCGAGCGTCGTCGCGGCCTCGACGACGACGGCGGCGACCTGCTCGGCGTCGCCGCCGAGCACGGCGAGCCGCCCCTCGATCGCCTCGAGGTGCGGGAGCACCGGCGCCCAATGCGCCCCCGCGTCGCCGCTCGCCTCCACACGCGCGCGGACGCGCGCCGCGAAGCCGTCCGCGATGAAGCTCGGCTCGACCAGCACGACGTCGACGCCGAAGGGGTGCAGCTCCTGGCGGAGCGCGTCCGAGAGCGCCTCGAGCGCGAACTTGCTCGCTTGGTAGGGGCCCACGAAGGGGAACGCCATCACCCCGGCGACGCTCGAGACGTGCACGATGCGACCTCCGCCGCGGTCGCACATGCGCTGCGCGACCGCCCGCGTGACGCGCATCGCGCCGACGGCGTTCACCGCGAAGGTCCGTTGCCAGGTCTCGAGATCGACCAGATCCATCGGCGCCGGGTCGACGAAGCCGGCCGCGCTCACCAGCACGTCCACGCCGCGCCCCTCGGTGCGGGCGTCGATCTCGCGGAGCGCCTCGCCGACGCTGCGTGGCTGCGTGACGTCGAGTCGCAGCGTCTCGACGGGGAGCCCGCGCGCCTTCGTCGCGATGCGCGCGAGCCCGACCTCGTCGACGTCGGTCGCGATCACGCGGTGCCCAGCGCGCGCCAGCGCGAGGGTCGCGGGGCCGCCGAGGCGGCCCGCGGCGCCCGTGACGAGCGCGACGGGCATCTCGCTCGGCGCCGGGCTCGTGACCCGGCGCGCGAGGCCGAGGGTCGCGCGGACGACGCGATCGAAGGTGCGCGTCGGGAGCAGGTGCTTGGCGCCGAGCTGAACGCCCGTGCCCGCCGCCGTCACGACGTAGCGTCGCCGCGGCTTGGGAGCCTCGACCGCGCGGACGAGGACCGTCGCCACGCGCTCGGGGGGCACGCCGATCCACGTCACGGCGCGCTTGAGCCACTGCAGGCGGTCGATGACGCCGTTCCAGCGAGACCCCTCGGTGCGCTTGGCGTCGAGGCCGTCGAAGGCGCCGTCGAGGAAACCGGTGCGGACCGTGCCGGGCTCCACGAGCACGACGTCGACGCCGAAGGGGCGGAGCTCTTGGCGGAGCGTGTCGTTCAGCGCGCGGAGCGCGTACATCGAGCTGCCGTACGCGCCGTGCGTGGCGAGCGTGAGGCGGTCGACCACCGCGCCGACGTGGATGATCCGCCCCGAGCGTCGCGCCCGCATGTCGCCGAGGAACGCGCGGTTCACCGCCATCGCCCCGATCACGTTCGTGGCGAAGTGTCGCTCGAGCGCGGGCTCGGCCGTGATCATCAGGGGACCGAGCTCCGCGAGGCCGGCGGCGTGCACGATCACGTCGGGCGAGACACCGCGCGCCAGCAGGTCGGCCCGTGCCTCGGCGATGCTCGCGGGGGCCGTCACGTCGAGCTCGAGCACCTCGAGCGCACGCCCCGCGTCGCGCGCGCGGCTCCGAAGCTCGAGCAACGCGCTCGGATCGCGGCCGGTCGCGACGACGCGGTGGCCGCCAGCGAGCAGCGCGAGCACGGTCGCTTGGCCGATGCCGCCGGTCGCGCCGGTGACGAGGACGATCCGGGAGGGCTGGGGGGTCATGGCGGCGGGAGGGTAGCACCACCTGCGCGGCGGCTCGCCAGCGCGATGTGACGCGCGAGCCGAGGGCGCGATCCCCGTTCGTGGTCCAGAAAAGTCCCGACGAGGAGCACGCGAGATACTACCATCCGATTGCGGATGATGTCCTGGGTCCAGCGTCCGAGGTGCAGAGCCCTCCAGCGCGTGTGTCGTCGGAGCGGCTCGCTGGCCAGGGCCTCAATCCTACTCCTCGCGCTCGGGGCGGCGACCGCGTCCGCGCAGCCCCGCGTCGCGGTCGAGCGCTTCTCCGGACCCCAGAGCGCTCAGATGCGCTCGCTCCTCGTGGAGAGCCTCCGGGAGAACGGCGTCATCGTCATCGACGACGCGGAGGTGCGGCGGGCCGCGATGGAGACCCTCGGGCGCTCGACCGTGCGCGACGACGACTACCCACGGGTGGCCCAGGCGCTCGACGTCGTCGCCTTCGTGTCGGGGCGGGTGAGCCGCGCTCGGCGGCAATGGTCGCTGCGCGTCGTCGTCCACAACGCCGCCGACGGAATGCGCATCGGGGTCGCCGGGTGGTCGGGGCGCACGGTCGCCTCGCTCCGCGCGGTGCGGCGCACCGGGCACGCGAGGGTCGCCGAGCACCTCGCGCTCGCGCAGCCGGCCATCCCGCCCCCCGAGGTCCAGGCAACCGTGCCCGATCCCGACGCCCCGCCATGGTACCGGCGGGAGGACGACGAGCCTCCGCCGTCGACGCCCGAGGCGCCGCCCCCAGGCGCCCCCGATCCGCGGCGCGATCGCGGCTACGCGGGGCTCCGCATCTCGGTGCTCGGCGGCACCCTCCGCCGCTCGATGCGCACCGAGGTCCTCGTCGACTCGACCTTCCGCCCGCCCTTCGAAGGAGGCGGGCGCCTCGCGGAGGAGCGCCAATACCAGAGCGCGGGGATCGGCCACATGGAGCTCGGCTTCTCGCTCGAGCTCTTTCCGGACGCGTTCACGAGCGACCCCTCGGTGCCGTGGCTCGGCCTCGTCCTGCAGTACCGGCACTCGCTGCTCTTGGACTCGCAGGGACCGAGCTGCCTCATCGCGCAGGAGCCGCCGCCTTCCAATTTCGGGGATCCGGACGCCGCGCGCGGCGCGCGCTGTCCAGACCGCGACGTGGTCCCCGTGCGGACCCGGCAGCAGGAGCTCTACGCCGGGATCCGGGCGGAGCCGAACGTCGGCGACGACATCCGCGGGCCCTGGCTCACCTTCGACGCAGGTTACGGGCTCTTCCAGTTCGTGCTCGACCCGCGGGATCTCGCCCTGCTCGACCGCACGACCATCGTCCCGCCCTTCGACTATCGCCACATCCAGCTCGGCGCCGGCATCCGCTACGGCCTGCACCCCTTGCTCTTCCTCGGCGCGCGTTTCTCCTACCGCATCGGCCTCGGCGTCGGGCAGGACGCGCGCCGGATCTGGGGGATGGACACGGGGCCCGCGTCCGGCTTCACCGTGGGCGGCGAGCTGCGTCACGAGATGCCCTACATCGGCAAGGGCGTCTTCGCGGCCCTCGGCGTCGAGTGGTTCCGGTTCACGACGAGCTTCCGGGGTCAGAGCTCCTGCATCGTCGCCGAGTGCGCGGAGTACGAGCTCTGGGAGCCGTGGCCCGAGCGCGACGGCGTCGTGGACGGGGGGATCCGCGACCCCGTGCGAGACGAATACCTCCGCCTCTCGCTGACGCTCGGCTACGCCTACCGTTGAGCGTCCCCCTCCCGCCCGCGCGAGGACGCGCGGCGGGCCCGCGCAGGACCGTTGCGAGGGGGCCCGCGCGGCGCTACGTGACCGCGGATCATGACGTCCTCCCGTGAGCTTCGCCGCGCCTTCACGACCTTCTTCGCCGAGCGAGGGCACACGCACGCGCCGAGCGGTCCGCTCGTGCTCACGCACGACCCGACGCTGATGTTCGCGAACGCGGGCATGGTGCAGTTCAAGGACGTCTTCACCGGCAAGGAGAAGCGGCCCTATACGCGAGCGACCACCGCGCAGAAGTGCATCCGCATCAGCGGCAAGCACAACGACCTCGAGAACGTCGGGGTGACCGCCAGGCACCACACCTTCTTCGAGATGCTCGGGAACTTCTCGTTCGGCGATTACTTCAAGCGCGAGGCCATCTCGTTCGCGTGGGACCTCTTCGTCGGTCAGCTCGGCCTCGAGCCCGAGCGCCTCGTCTTCACCATCTTCGGTGGCGAGCCGGGCTACGGGCCGGCGGACGACGAGACCGCCGCGCTCTGGAAGGAGATCACCGGCTGCGACGACGACCGCATCATCCGCTGCGGCGCGAAGGACAACTTCTGGCAGATGGGCGACACCGGCCCCTGCGGGCCGTGCACCGAGATCCACTACTGCCTCGGCATGGATCCCGATCCGCGCCGCTTCGGCGAGGAGCCCGAGTCGTCGGGGCGTGGCTGGTTCGAGCTGTGGAACCTGGTCTTCATGCAGTTCGACCGGCAAGCCGACGGGCGCATGGTCGACCTCCCTGCCCCGAGCGTCGACACCGGCGCGGGGCTCGAGCGGCTCGCCGTCGTCAAGCAGGGCGTGTTGAGCAACTACGACACGGATCTCTTGCGTCCCATCGTCGACGTCGCGGCCGAGATCAGCGGCAAGAAGTACCGCGGCACCCAGGAAGACGACGACGTCTCGATGCGCGTGCTCGCCGACCACGCGCGCACGACGGCCTTCCTCGTGAGCGAGGGCGTCTCTCCCGACAACGAAGGCACCGCCTACGTCCTGCGGCGCGTCATGCGGCGGGCGATCCGGCACGCGCACCGGCTGGGCGTCGAGGAGCTCTCGTTCCACCACTGCACGGCGAAGGTCGTCGAGCTGATGGGCGACGACTACCCGCAGCTCCGCGAGCAGGCCGCGCTCATCGAGAGCGTCTCTCGCGAGGAGGAGGCGCGCTTCCGCAAGACGCTCAAGGGCGGCGTGGAGCTGCTCGACAAGAACGAGGTCTGGCGCGAGGAGAGCGGCCGGAAGGTCCTCCCCGGCGACGTCGCGTTCAAGCTCTACGACACCTACGGCTTCCCGCTCGACCTCCAGGACGTCATCGGCGCCGAGCGAGGCTTCGTGGTCGATCACGAGGGCTACGACGCGGCGCTCGCGGAGGCGCGCGAGCGCAGCCGCGGATCGGTGGTGAGCAAGAGCCAGGCGACCGAGAAGGTCTTCTACGACATCCGCGAGGCGCACGGCGCGACGACCTTCGTCGGCTACGACCAGGAGCGCGTCGAGAGCACGCTCGTCGCGATGCTGCGGGGCGGTGAGCGCGTGGACGTGGCGCGCGAGGGCGAGGCCGTCGAGCTCGTCACGCTCGAGACGCCGTTCTACGGAGAGAAGGGCGGTCAGGTCGGTGACCCCGGCGTCGTCCGGGCGGGGGACGCTTGGGTCGAGGTCCGGGACGCGCAGATCCCCGTCGAGGGTCTGACCGTCTTGCACGGCGTCGTGCGCGCCGGGCAGCTCGAGGTGGGCACGAAGGTCTCGCTCGAGGTCGATCACGCGGCCCGCCAGGCGACCCGCCGCAACCACAGCGCGACGCACCTGCTGCATTGGGCGCTTCGACAGGTGGTGGGGCCGACGGCGGCGCAGAAGGGGTCGCTCGTCGGGCCGTCACGCCTGCGCTTCGACTACGCGGCGTCCAAGCCGCTCGGCGCGGACGAGATCCGGCGCATCGAGGACCTCGTGAACGAGGCAGTGCTCGCGAACACGCCGATCACCACCGACGTGCTGCCGATGGACGAGGCGAAGTCGCGCGGCGCGATCGGCATCTTCGAGGAGAAGTACGGCGACGTGGTGCGCGTCCTGACCATCGGCCCGAGCCTCGAGCTCTGCGGCGGCACCCACGCGGTGCGCACGGGCGACATCGGGCTCTTCACGATCCTCGCCGAGGGCGGGTTGGCCGCTGGCGTGCGGCGAATCGAGGCGATCACCGGGCTCGGGGCGCTGACGCACCTGCGCGAGACGCGGGGCGCGCTCGAGGCGTCCGCTGCGCTCCTCAAGGCGCCCGCGAGCGAGGTGAACGACCGCGTTCAGAAGCTGCTCGACCAGCAGAAGACGCTCCAGAAGGAGATCGAGCGTCTGCAAAAGGAGCTCGTCAGCGGCGGCGGAGCCAAGGATCTGACGGCGGAGGCGCGGGAGCGCGACGGCGTCCGCTTCCTGGCGGTCGCCGTCCCATCCGTCGACGGCAAGGCGCTCCGCGAGATGGCGGACCAGCTGCGTGACAAGCTCTCGCCAGCGGTCGTGATGCTCGGGACGGCGGGGGCGGACGGCAAGGTCGCGCTCGTCTGCAGCGTCTCGAAGGAGGTCACCGACCGGTTCCGCGCCGGCGACCTCGTGAAGCGCGCGGCGGCCGTGGTCGGCGGCAGCGGCGGGGGCCGGCCCGACTTCGCCCAGGCGGGCGGCAGCGACGCGACGAAGCTCGGCGACGCCGTCGCGAGCTTCTACGAGGGCGTCGGGGTGTAGCGGACACGGTCGCGATCTCGGCCACGGTCTCGGCCACGGTCTCGGCCACGGTCTCGGCCACGGTCTCGGCCACGGTCTCGGCCACGGTCTCGGCCACGGTCTCGGCCACGGTCTCGGACACGGTCTCGGACACGGTCTCGGACACGGTCTCGGCCACGGTCTCGGACACGGTCTCGGACACGGTCTCGGACACGGTCTCGGACACGGTCTCGGCCACGGTCTCGCATCTCCGACCGAGGCGTGCGGGCGAGAACCGGACACGCACCAACGAGACGTTGCGCTCGATCCCCCTCGGGCCCCACAGTGGTCCGGACGTGTCGTTCACGACCAAGGTCAAAGGCGTAGCCATCGGCGCGTACCTCGACGCCGGCCCGAAGGTCGCACGCCTCTGGCACCGCGCCCGCCACGCGCTCAGCGCCGACCGGGTGGTGACCTTCTGGCATCAGGTGGACGACCCGTGGTCGCACCTCCTCGCGCAGGCGCTGCTCCCCGTCCTCGCGGAGTTCCCCGAGGTGCGCCTCGAGCCCGTGCTCGTCCCCGAGCCGGCCGCGGACGTCGACCCCGAGCCCCAGCTGAGGCATGCGTACGCGCTGCGCGACGCGCGGCGCCTCGCCGCCGCGCACGGGCTCTCGTTTCCGTCCACCCCCGTCGAGCCGAGCGCCGATCGCCTGCGCCGCGCGCAGTCGGTGCTCCTGGTGGAGCGCGAGCCGAGCGCATGGCTCGAGGCGGCGGTGTGGGTCGGCGAGGCCGTGCTCGGCGGCGACCCCGACGCGCTCGCCACGGCCGTGCGGGAGCTCGGGACCGTTCCCGGGCAGAGCGTGCGGCCGACGCTCGAGGAGTCGTATCGTCGCCTGCGTCGCGCCGGGCATTTCAGCGGTGGCGTGCTGACGTACGATGGCGAGCACCACTGGGGGCTCGACCGCCTCCCACGCCTCATCTCGCGCTGGACCGAAGAGGGGCTGTTCGTGGAGGGGACGTCGAGCCCCTCGAACGCCACCGTCAAAGGCTCGGGCACCTGGCCCCGGGGTCTCCACGCGGCGGAGGCGCCCTCGGCGCCGGTGGCGGAGCCCCTGCCCCTCGACGCGCAGGGGCGCGTCGGCCTCGATCTCTACGTCTCGTTCCGGAGCCCCTTCAGCTACCTCGCGCTCGAGCGCCTGGGCCGTTTGATGGAGCGCTACCCGCTCGCGCCTCGAATGCGCTTCGTGCTCCCGATGGTGACGCGCGGCCTCGCGGTTCCCCGCGCGAAGCGGGTCGAGCTCACGAAGGACGCGAAGCGAGAGGCCGATCGTCTCTCGATCCCCTTCGGACGGATCTGCGATCCGCTGGGCGAGGGGGTGGAGCGCGCGCTCGCGATCGCCTGCGCGCTTCGCCGTGCGCGAGGAGACGCCTTCGCCTTCGCCTTCGCCCGCGTCGTCGGTGAGCACGTGTGGTCGCGGGCGACGGACCTGACGACCACCGCGGGCTTGCTCTCGCTGACGACCGAGGCAGGTCTCGACGAGGCGTTCGTCGCGGCGGCGCTCGCGGACGAGGCGTGGCGCGGCGAGGTCGAGGAGAACCGTCGCGCCCTGACGGACCTCGGCCTGTGGGGCGTACCGAGCCTCGATCTCGGCGACGAGACCTTCTGGGGCCAGGACCGGATCCCGCTGCTGGAGCGGCGGCTCGAGGCGACCTTCTGAGCTTCCGCCGCGGCCCTTCGGGCTCGAGGGCACTCTCCGCCGGCGTCCAGCGACACGACCAACCCGGCGACGCGACCAGCGCGTCTCCCGCGACGGCGCGGCGACGACGCGAGGAATCTTCGCGACGCCCGTTGCGCCGCGGGCGCAAGGGGACGACAAATCGCGCGTGCTGACGCTCCTCGTGGTCTTCCTCGCCGCGGCCGTGGTCGCGGTCTCCGTGTTTCGACGCGTCGGCCTCGGCACGGTGCTCGGCTACCTCGCGGCGGGCGCCGTCGTCGGTCCCTCCGGGATCGGCGTCGTCCGTGACGTCGAGGCGATCCTGCACTTCGCCGAGCTCGGCGTGGTGCTCCTGCTCTTCCTGATCGGGCTCGAGCTCCAACCGAGCCGCCTGTGGAAGATGCGCGGCGTCGTCTTCGGCGCGGGAACCGCGCAGGTCGTGCTCAGCGGCGCCCTCGTCGCAGGGATAGCCCTCCTGCTGGGACAGCCACTCCCCGTCGCCATCGTGATCGGCGCCGCGCTGGCGCTCTCGTCGACCGCGTTCGCGATGCAGACGCTCGCAGAGAAGAACGAGCTGACGCGCGAGCACGGCCAGGCGAGCTTCGGGATCTTGCTCTTCCAGGACGTCGCCACCATCCCGATGCTGGCGCTGATCCCGCTGCTCACGACGCGGCCCGACGGCGCGCAGGAGGGAGGGCCTTGGCAGGCGCTGCTCGTCGCGGGCGTGATCGCGGGGCTCGTCGTGGTCGGCCGGTTCGTGCTCCGGCCGGTGCTGAGCTTCGTGGCGCAAGCGCGCAGCCACGAGCTCTCCACCGCCTCGGCGTTGCTCGTGGTCGGCGGGACGGCGCTCTTGATGGAGCACGTCGGCGTGTCGATGGCGCTCGGCGCGTTCCTCGCCGGCGTGTTGCTCGCCGACTCCCAGTTTCGCCACGAGCTCGAGGCGAACATCGAGCCCTTCAAGGGGCTCTTGCTCGGGCTCTTCTTCATGGCCGTGGGCATGAGCGCCAACGTCGGCGTCTTCCTCGAGCGGCCCCTGGTGGTCCTCGGGCTCGCGCTCGGGCTGGTGCTGCTGAAGGGGGTCGTGCTCTTCGGCATCGGCCGGGCGATCGGCCTCGCGCCCCGCTCTGCCGTGGGCCTCGGCGTCGCGATCTCTCAGGGCGGTGAGTTCGCCTTCGTCCTCTTCGGCGTCGCGGGGACGGTCGGGCTCCTGGACGGCGCGCTCCGCGACCTCCTCGTGCTGGTCGTGACCGCGTCGATGGTCGTCACGCCGATCCTCTTCGCCTTCCGCGACGCGGCGTTTCGGCAGCTCGACACGCGCGGCGCGCCGCGCGCTTTCGACGCCATCCCGGACAAGGAGACTCGGGTCATCATCGCCGGCTTCGGGCGCTTCGGGCAGATCGTCGGGCGCATCCTGCGGACCAAGCACATCCCCTTCACCGCGCTCGACGCGAACCCTCAGCACATCGACTTCCTTCGGCGTTTCGGCAACGAGATCTACTATGGCGACGCCTCTCGACCGGATCTCCTCCGCACCGCCAAGGCCGACGAGGCCGAGGTGCTCGTCCTCGCGGTCGACGACTTCGAGGTCTCGATGAAGATCCTCGAGGCCGCGCGGCACCACTTCCCCCACCTCCGCGTGGTGGCGCGCGCGCGAAATCGCCAGCACGCCTATGCGCTTCTGGGCGCGAAGGTGGACGCGGTCTTCCGGGAGACCTTCGAGAGCAGCCTCAGCGCGGCGCAGCGAACGCTCGAGGAGCTCGGGATGCCCTCGGCGGAGGCCCGCGAGGTGGCGCGTCGCTTCGGCGAGTACGACGAGGCACAAGTACGGGCCGTCTTCCATCTCCGGGACGACATCGACGCGCTGGTCGCGTCGTCGAAGGAGTACGCCGCCGAGCTCGAGCGCATCTTCGACGTCGACACGAACGCCGCCGAGTGATCACCCGGCCCGCAGCAGCGGCGTGGCCGCGGACGTCAGCGGGCGGTGAGGTAGCTGAGCACGAGCCGCTCGATCTCCGCCGCCAGCGCCTCGTCCTCGAGTGACCCCGAGGCCTCCACGGCGTGGAAGAGCGCGCGCTCGTCGACGATCGCCAGCGCGGCCTCGACGGCAAAGCGGACCGCGATCCTGGGGGAAGGGTGCGTGATCTCGGCGCGCCGAGAGAGCAGCAGCGCCATCACCCCATCGACCATCTGTGCACGGAACTCCACTGCCCGTTGCCATCCCTCCGGGTGGGCGGCGACGCTCTCGAGGAAGGCCGCGTTGAGCCGTCGCCGGTCGAGCGCCCGCCGCACCAGCACCGGCACACACACGCGCACGATGTCCGCGAGCGTCGCCGTCTCCCATCGGGCCGGATCGAGGAGCGCGACGACCTCGGCGCGGAGCTCGCGTTGTGCGCGCTCGTGCAGCGCGAGCAGCAGCTCCTCCTTGTCGCGGAAGCGGCCGTAGAAGCCCCCGACCGAGGTCCCCGCCGCCGCGACGATGTCGGCGACGCTCACCGCGCGAAGCCCACGCTCGATGATCAGGCGCTCGGCGGCGGCGAGGATCTGCTCGAGGGTTCGCTCGCTGCGCGCCTGCTTGGGCGCGCTGACGGTCTCGAGGGCGTGGGCGCTTCCATCCGGCCGGCGCCCGCGCCCACGCCTGGGCGAGGGCGCGGCTCGCTCGGACGTCGCATGCGGGCTCTCCGCGCTGGTGCGGGGCGAGGGGCTCGAGGAGGGGGCGGTGTCGGCCGTGGCGCCGGCCCGCTTGCGAACGTGCTTCGGGGAGGGCATGCTTGGTTTTGGAATCAGAATCCGATTCTAATTCTTGTTCGGCGGAGGGTCCAGCCGAGCGCAGAGGAGGCCTCGATGCACGACCGTGAGCTTGGAGAGCGAGTGAAGCACGAGGCGCGCCGCGCCCGCGACTGGATCCTCCGTGACAGCCCCTTCGCGGGGACCCTCCTCGGACGAGACGTGCGGGCGCGCGCCATGGCCATCGAGCGGGCGCGGATGGCGAAGGTCCCGGAGTCGGCGCGTGGGCTCCACCTCTCGAGCGAGACCTTGACGACCATCCTCCGAGGCCACCCGCCGCTGCCGCCGGGCGCCCGCCTCGCGCCGAGCCCGCCCGCGGCGGTGCCGATCCTCGGCCACTACCGGAACCTCGCGAAGGGCAAGGAGCGGCTCGAGGCCCTCCTCGGCCTGCGTGCCGAGCACGGCGACGTGGTGCGCATGCGCTTCGGCGGCCTGACGGCGCACCTCGTCTCGAGCCCCGAGCTCGTGGGCGAGGTGCTCCACACCCGCAACCGCGAGTTCGGGAAGGAGACGCGCGGGATGCGCAAGCTTCGGCTCGTGCTCGGCCTCGGGCTGCTGACGAGCGAGGGATCGTTCTGGCTCCGCCAGCGCCGCATCGCGCAGCCGGCGTTCCACCGTCGTCGCATCGCGGGCTTCGCCGAGCGCATGGTCGTCGCGGGCGAAGAGATGACCGCCCGGTGGTCGGACGGCGAGCGGATCGACGCCCACCACGAGATGATGAAGGTGACCCTCCGGATCGTCGGCGAGACCTTGCTCGGCGCCGACGTCACGGGGGACGCCGACCGCATCGGGGCGGCCGTGAGCACGGTCGTCGAGGACGTGAACGAGCGCGTGAACCGCCTCGTCGACCTCGGCCCCGCGCTGCCGACGAAGCGAAACCGGGCGTTTCGGCGCGCCATGGACACGCTCGACGCGGTCGTCCTCGACATGATCGCCGAGCGCCGCAAGCGAGGCGTGACCGGCGACGACCTGCTGGGCATGTTCATGGAGGTCGCCGACGAAGAGACCGGCGAGCGGATGACCGACGCCCAGCTCCGCGACGAGGTGATGACGATCTTCCTCGCGGGCCACGAGACCACCGCGAACGCGCTCTCGTGGGCCCTGCACCTGCTCTCGACGAGCGCCACCGTGCAGCGGCGGCTCGAGGAGGAGGTGGACGACGTGCTCGGGGATCGGCCGCCGCGCTTCGAGGACCTCCCGCGCCTCGTGTACACGCGCCAGGTCATCGACGAGGCGATGCGCCTCTACCCGCCCGCGTGGATGATCGCGCGCGCGCCGGTCGAGGACACCACGCTCGGGGGTTACTTCATGCCCGCAGGCAGCCTGATCTTCCTCTCCCCCTACGTCGTGCACCGCCACCCCGACCATTGGGTCGATCCCGAGGGCTTTGATCCCGATCGCTTCGCGCCCGGCGCCGACGCGAGCCGTCATCGCTTCGCGTATTTCCCGTTCGGGGGCGGGCCGCGGGTCTGCATCGGAAACAATTTCGCGCTCATGGAGGCGACTTTGCTGCTCGCGACGATCGCCAGGAGCCACCGCCTGGAGGCCGCCGCTGGCGTTCGGGTCGAGCCCGACCCCCAGGTCACGCTCCGACCACGGGGCGCGCTCTCGATGGTCGTTCGGCGCCGGAGCGCCCCGTGATCACCCACGCGCGCAGATGAGCGAAGACGGGCCGAGCCCGACGTCCAGGTCACGCGCCCGCCACGGGGCGGGCTCTCGAGGTGTCGTCCGGCGGGAGCGCCCCGTGATCACCCTCACGGGCGAATGAAGCGAAGGTGAAAGCCCGCGCGAGATCGGCTATTTTCCGCGAGCCTATCGCTTCGGAGAACTTGCATGCGTCACCTCGGCCTCCTGTTTGCCGTCTTTTTGGCCGCCGCCTGTGGTCGATCCTCGCTGTCGACCAACGTCTCCGACGGGGGGCGAGACGGGATGGTTCCCTTCGACGCGCCTGACGACGCGCCCGATTTCTGTGGGGACGGGCGGTGCTCGCTCTTCGAGACGTGCGAGACGTGCCCCGCGGATTGCGGGCCGTGCCCCGAGCTCTGCGGCGACGGCCTCTGCGCGCCCAGCGAGGATTGTCGGACGTGCCCCGCCGACTGTGGCTTCTGCGCCGAGTGCGGCGACGGCTTCTGCGACGAAGCGGCGATGGAGAATTGCGCCACCTGCCCGATCGACTGCGGCGACTGCGCCGGGTGCGGCGACGGGGTCTGCGCCCCCGACGAGAACTGCGCGAGCTGCCCGGCCGATTGCGGCGCCTGCGAGCGCTGCGGCGACGGGACCTGTGGTCCGAGTGAGTCGTGCGCGAGCTGCCCCGCGGACTGTGGCTTCTGCGACAACTGCGGCAACGGCACCTGCGATGCCGGCGAGACCTGCGCGAGCTGCCCCCGGGACTGCGGGATCTGCGAGACCTGCGGCAACGGCGTCTGCGGCAGCGGAGAGAACTGCGCCAACTGCCCCACGGATTGTGGCCGCTGCGCCACGTGCGGGGACGGGATGTGCAACCCCGGCGAGGACTGCTTCAACTGCCCCGCCGACTGCGGCCGCTGCGAGCGCTGCGGGGACGGCACCTGCTCGGCGAGCGAGAACTGCACGTCGTGCCCCGAGGACTGCGGCCTCTGCGAGACCTGCGGCAACGGCCGCTGCGCGCCGAGCGAGGATTGCTCGACCTGCCCCGTCGATTGTGGCCTCTGCGAGCGCTGCGGCGACGGCCGCTGCGACCCGACCGAGAGCTGCTCGAGCTGCCCCGGCGACTGCGGCGTGTGTCGCACGTGCGGTGACGGCTTCTGCCGTGCGAGCGACGGTGAGGACTGCCTGACCTGTGCGCCTGACTGCGGCCCGTGCCCGGCCTGTGGTGATGGCGTGTGCACGCCGGGCATCGAGAACTGCTCCACCTGCCCGGCCGACTGCGGCATCTGCCCCGGCTGCGGTGACGGGCTCTGCCGCCCGCCCGAGAACTGCGCCACCTGCGCGCGTGACTGCGGCGTCTGCAGCGTCTGCGGGAACATGCGCTGCGAGCCGCCCTACGAGAGCTGCACCAACTGCCCCCGCGACTGCGGCAACTGCCCGGGCGTGACGTGCATCGAGGTGGCCACGTGCATCTTCGGGTGCATCAACTTCGACGGGACGATCCCGCCCCGCTTCTCGTTCAGCTGCATCGGCGACTGCTCCGCGCGGGCGTGCGCGGACGTCCGCTTCTTCGTGGATCAGGTCATCGACTGCGCGATCGAGCAAATCTTCACCTGCGGCGATCTGAGCTGCGTGATGCGCGAGTGCCGCACCCAGATCGCGGCGTGCCTCGGCGCGCCGCGCTGCCCGCCCGGCGGCTGACGGACGACTCGAGATGGAGGTCCCAGGCCCGAGAGGCGCCTGGGGCCATGCTCAGACCCGGGCTCGGCCCCGCGGATCCGGCCTCGGACCGGACACGCCTCGGACCGGGACACGGCCTCGGACACGGCCTCGGACCCAGCCTCGGACCGGACACGCCTCGGACCGGGACACGGCCTCGGACACGGCCTCGGACACGGCCTCGGACACGGCCTCGGACACGGCCTCGGACACGGCCTCGGACACGGCCTCGGACACGGCCTCGGACACGGCCTCGGACACGGCCTCGGAGACGGCCTCGGACACGGCCTCGGACACGGCCTCGGACACGGCCTCGGACACGGCTCGGACACGGCCTCGGACACGGCCTCGGACCCAGCCTCGGACGCGACCTCGAACACGGCCCCCTGGACGCCGCCGCTAGGGCCCCACCGCAACGGCGCGTTCCGTCAACGCGCATAATCGCCAAAACGAAGTGATCTCAGCGTCTTGTGGCCGCACTCACGGGTTTTGGAACGATCGGTCCACAAACTCGCTTGACCTCGGGTGAAGCAGACTCCACGTTCTGGACCAGTCGGTCCAAAAGGAACTTGCGATGTCCTCCGCCACCCTCGACCCCGCCGCCGTGACCCTCGACGCCGAGACCATCCGCGAGATGGAGCCCGCCCTGCTGCGCTATGCGCGTCACCGCGTGGGACGCGAGGATGTCGCCCGCGACGTGGTCCAAGAGACATGGGTCGCCGCCTTCGGCGGGATCTCCTCCTTCGCGGGGCGTTCCTCCCTGAAGACGTGGCTCGTCTCGATCCTTCGCAGGAAGATCGTCGACATGCACCGCCGAAGCCGCCCGCAGGTGAGCTTCGAGGAGCACCACACCCCGCCGTCGGATCTGCGACGCGAGCGGCTGGACGACGAAGCCGCGCTCGAGCTCGTCCACGCCGAGCTCGACGCCCTCCCGCGCCGCGAGCGTGAGGCGGTCGAGCTCGTCGACGTCCACGGGGTGGACCGGGACGAGGCCGCCGATCGGATGGGCGTCAGCCGCGGTGCGCTCCGGGTCATGTTGCACCGCGGCCGCGCCCGGCTCCGGGCGAAGCTGGAAGACGCCTCCTTCGAGCTCTGACGGCCTGCCAACCTTTGGTCGGGACGGCCGCCGTGCGCGCTGGTAAGATGAACCGACAAGGGTGGAGGAAGCTCGATGCCGTCTCATGCGTCTGATGCGCGTGAGGCTCTCGCACCCGAGAGGCCTTCGGAGGTTCCAGAGCGCATGATGGAGTTCAAGGTCGGCGACAAGGCAGTCCATCCCGCGCACGGGGTCGGAGAGGTCACGAGCATCGAGAAGAAGACGATCGCGGGCAACGACAAGCGCTTTTACATCCTGAAGATCGTCGACTCCGGCATGACCGTGATGGTGCCGACCGATGGCGTCGAGCGCCTCGGGCTGCGCGAGGTCATCTCCAAGCGCGAGGCGAAGAAGGTCCTCGACGAGCTGAAGAAGGACGAGGTCGCCGTCACGTCCCAGCCCTGGAACCGCCGGTACCGCGAGTACACCGAGATGCTGAAGAGCGGATCGCCGATCGAGGTCGCCAAGGTGCTCCGAGACCTGAGCCGCTTGCGAGGCGAGAAGGAGCTCAGCTTCGGCGAGCGTCGGCTCCTCGAGCAGGCGCGCAACCTCATCGTCACCGAGGTCGCGCTCGCCCAGCAGGTGAACGAGGACCGGATCGAGAAGACCCTCGATACCATCCTCGGGTGACCGCGAGTCCTCGCTGGTTCCTCACGGCACGCGAGTCCTCGCCGGTTCCTCACAGCCCGCCAGTCCTCGTTGAGCCGGTTCCTCACGGTCCTCACGTGCGGCAGTCCTCGCCGGGTCCTCACAGCCCGCCGATGATCTCGGCGATCTCGGCGCGGAAGAGGAGGTGGAGGCCACGAGCGAGAGCGTCGGAGGGCCACTCGGCAGCGAGCGAAGCTCCCTCCGGCTCGACCTCCACGACGAGGGTCGGCATGGCCCGGTCGAGCCCGAGCGCGTGGCCGAGCGGGCTCGCGCCGAGGGAGCGGACGAGCTGGCGAAGGTTCTCGTCGGCCCCTGGCGGTAGCTCCGCGCGCAGAACGAGCTGCGCAGCCAGGGTCTCGGCGCTCGTCGGCGCGAGCGCGAACGCGAGCGCCCGCTCGCGGGCGAGCAGGAGCCCCGTCGGGGTGTCGAGCGGGAGGTCGAGCGGTCGAGGGACGTGGAGCACGATCGCCGCGCCTTGCGTGGCGCGGCGGAGGGCCGCCACGTCGTCGTCTCCGAAGCGCGGCGGGGGACCCTCGCGGAGTCGGCCGAGGAGGGCGGCAACCGCGCCCGCACGGCCCGCCGCCACGAGCACGATGTCGTCGCCGATCGCGACGAGCTCGCGGCGGTCTGCCCCCAAATAGCCGATCCGACGCACGAGCGGCTCGTCGCTCTCCGCCTCGACGGGGACCATTCGGGCCCCGGCCGCCCGCACGACGGCCGGCGCGTCACGGGTGCGCGCGAGCGCCCACCACGAGCCGTCGTCCCGCCATCGCGCGACGACGGCTTCGGGGACCTCCGTCGGATCGACGCCGGTTCGGTTGGCGAACGCACGCCGCCACGCCTCCGGCGCCAGCACCTCCAGCAGAGGTGCCGTGGCAGGAGCCGTCAGCGACGCGGGGGCGAGCTCGAGCACCTCCGTCGCGTCGCTCGGGACCAGATCGAGCAGCGCGCCCGTGTACACGACGGACGGCGCCGCCGGGTGGGCGACCGGCGCTCGGCTCGGCCCGCACGCAAAGAGCGCGAGGCTGGCGAGCAGGGCCAGCCAGCGCGTTCGTCCAGTGCCCCCAACCGAGCGCGAAGCGCTGGGCTCAGTTCGCCGCGCGTGCCCGCCCCGCGCCGCCGCGCTTGGGCTTCCCGTTCGGTTCCTCGCTCGCTTCCTCATCGTTCGTCTCTGCGGCATCGCTCGTGGCGTTCGCCGCCCCGATGCCATGCTTGGCGAGCAGCTTGCCCTCGATCTCGGCGAGCATGGTGGGGTTCTCGTCGAGGAACGTCTTCGTGTTGTCGCGCCCCTGACCGAGTCGGTTCCCATCGTAGCTGTACCAGGCGCCGCTCTTCTCGACGATGCCGGCCTCGACCGCGAGATCGAGGACGTCGCCTGCGCGGCTGATGCCCTGGCCGAACATGATGTCGAACTCGCAGGTCTGGAACGGCGGCGCGAGCTTGTTCTTCACCACCTTGACCTTGACCCGGTTGCCGATGGGCTTGTCCCCGACCTTGATCGTGCCGATGCGGCGGATGTCGAGGCGCTGCGACGCATAGAACTTGAGCGCGTTGCCGCCGGTCGTGGTCTCGGGGCTGCCGAACATCACGCCGATCTTCATACGGATCTGGTTGATGAAGAAGAGCGTCGTGTGGCTCTTGTGGACCGTGCCCGTCAGCTTGCGGAGCGCCTGGCTCATCAGCCGCGCTTGCAGGCCGACGTGGCTGTCGCCCATCTCTCCTTCGATCTCGGCCTTCGGCACGAGCGCGGCCACCGAGTCGACGACGATGATGTCGACGGCCCCCGAGCGGACGAGCGTGTCGGCGATCTCGAGCGCCTGCTCACCGTGGTCCGGCTGGCTGACCAGGAGCTCGTCGACGTTCACTCCGAGACGACGCGCGTATGAGGGATCGAGGGCGTGCTCGGCGTCGATGAAGGCTGCGACCCCGCCCTTGCGTTGGCACTCCGCGATCGCGTGGAGGGTCAGGGTGGTCTTGCCGCTGGACTCCGGTCCGTAGATCTCGACGATGCGCCCCGTGGCGTATCCGCCGACCCCGAGCGCGAGATCGAGCGAGATCGACCCGGTGGGGATGATGGGCACGTCGACCTGCGTCTGGTCGCCCAGCCGCATGATGGAGCCCTTGCCATAGGCCTTCTCGATGGATCCCAGCGCAAGGGCCAGGGCTTTTTCACGGTTGGGGTCGGTCGCCATCATCGTCTCCTGAACATCCGTATAGTCTCGAGCGCGTCCGTCTGCAAGTGGCATCACGTGACGCGACGTGTGATGCGAGGAGCCTCTCAGACCCCTGTGACATCCACCCCTCGGACTCGGACCTCGGACCTCGGACCTCGGACTCGGACCTCGGACCTCGGACCTCGGACCTCGGACTCGGACTCGGACTCGGACTCGGACTCGGACTCGGACTCGGACTCGGACCTCGGACTCGGACCTCGGACTCGGACCTCGGACTCCGACTCGGACTCGGACCTCGGACTCGGACCTCGGACCTCGGACCTCGGACCTCGGACCTCGGACTCGGACTTGGACTCGGACTTGGACTCGGACTCGGACCTCAGAACTCGGAACTCGGAACTCGGACTCGGACTCGGACTCGGACCTCGGACTCGGAGGACAGAGCCGTCGTGTGAACCTCAGTGTTCGCGTCGCTCGCGCTGCGTCCGCTCGCAGGGGCCCGACGCCGGATCCAGCCCGAGCGCGTGTCGGCGAACCATCTCGAGCGCCAGATACGCTGCGTGGATGCGGACGCGTCCGCGGTCGTCGTGCGCCAGGTGATGGCGCGCTGCGACGGTGCCGCCCTCGCGCGCGAGGGCGAGCCAGACGGTCCCGACGGGCTTGTCGTCGGAGCCGCCGCCCGGGCCCGCGATGCCCGTGATCGAGACCGCGAGGTCTGCCCCCGCGAGGCGTCGCGCGCCTTCCGCCATCGCGATCGCCGTCTCGGCGCTGACCGCGCCATGCGCGCGAAGGATCTCGGGGCTGACGCCGAGGACGGTGGTCTTCGCGGAGTTCGCGTACGTCACCGCGTCGAGCAGGACGTAGTCGGAGCTGCCCGGGATCGAGGTCAGCATCTCGCCCACGAGGCCCCCGGTGCAGCTCTCGGCGAGGGCGAGCGTGAGCCTCGCGTCGCGCAGCCCCTGGCCCACCACGCCCGCGAGAGAGTCCTCGCGCTCGCCATAGACGGCCTCGCCGAGCCGGGCGCGGGCCTCGCCCGCGAGCGCGAGCGCCCGATCCCGGGCCGCCTCGGCGCTCTCGGAGCCACGGACGAGGAGCTTCACCTCGACCTCGGGAAAGGACGCGCGATAGCCGAACGTGACGTCCGGGTGTGCGGCCTCGAGGTCGGCGAGCCGCGCGCCGACCTCGGACTCGGGAAGCCCGAAGGTGCGCAGATGCGCCTGGAAGGTGCCCGCGGCGCCGAGCGAGCCGATGGTCCGTCGCACGCCCTCACGAAACATCGACTTCATCTCCACCGGCACGCCCGGCAGGAAGAAGCAGCGGCAGCGCCCGAGCGTGACCGCGAAGCCGGGGGCCGTCCCGACGAGGTTGGACAACGCCTCCGCGCCCGCTGGCAGATCCGCCATCTTCGCGGCGGCGTCGCTCAGGGCGCGGCCACGCTCCGCATAGCGACGCCGGATCGCGTCTAGGCTCGCGACGTCGCGCTCGAGGGGCACGCCGAGCGCGCTCGCCGCCGCCTCGGCCGTGAGATCGTCGGTCGTCGGGCCGAGCCCGCCCGTCGCGACGACGACGTCCGCCTGCTCCGAGAGCTGCCGAAGCGCGTCGGCGACCCGGCCGCGATCGTCGTCGACCGTGAGGTGGGCGCGGACGTCGAGCCCGAGCAAGGTGAGCTGCTCGCTCAACCAGCTCGCGTTGGTGTTCACGAGCTCTCCGCGGGTGAGCTCGGTGCCGATGGAGAGGACCGCCGCGACGTTCATGGGGGCCGACGAGCCTGGCAGCGCCCACCTGAGCGGTCAACGGGTGGTGGAGACGGTGAGGGACGGGGGCGGGGCGGGGGAGCGACCCGGCGGTCATCAGGCTTCGATCCATCGAGAGGCCGTGCTATCCGTGACCGGCCCCGGCGCCGCCGACTCATCCCGGCGGGCAGGTCCGGTGAGCGGAGACGCGATGAAGATCTCAGCAGCCCTCCTTGCCGCCCTCGCGCTCGCGAGCCTCGCGCTCGCGCAACAGCCCGCCCCATCCTCCGCCGAGGGCGCGCGCCCCTCACCGCTCGCGAGCCTCCCGGTCGAGCGCCACACGCTGTCCAACGGCCTGCGCGTCGTGCTCAGCCCCGATCGGACCGTCCCGACGGTCGCGATCGCGGTCTACTACGACGTCGGCTCGCGCAACGAGGAGCGCGGTCGCTCGGGCTTCGCTCACCTCTTCGAGCACATGATGTTCCAGGGGTCGGCGAACGTCGGCAAGGGTGAGCACTTCCAGCTCATCATGAACCGCGGCGGCACCCTCAACGGCACGACCAACCACGACCGTACGAACTACTTCGAGACCCTGCCCTCGAACGAGCTCGCGCTCGGGCTCTGGCTCGAGGCCGACCGCATGCGCTCGCTCGCGGTGACGGCGGAGAACTTCGAGAACCAGCGCGAGGTCGTGAAGGAGGAGCGGCGGCAGAGCTACGACAACCAGCCCTACGCGCTCAGCCATCTGCGCATCAACGAGCTCGCGTACGGCGACTACTGGCCCTACGCCCACTCGACGATCGGCGAGATGCAAGACCTCGAGAACGCGCCGCTCGAGGCGGTCCAGGAGTTCTTCGACCGGTATTACCGGCCGAACAACGCCGTGCTGAGCATCGCGGGCGACTTCGAGAGCGCGGAGGCGCTCGCGCTCGTCGAGCGGTACTTCGGCACGATCGAGCGTCGGGACGTCCCGCCCTACGAGCCGGGAGAGCTGGCGCCGCAGACCGCCGAGCGGCGCGAGACGATGCCCGATCCGCACGCCGAGCTGCCCGCCTTCCACATGGCGTGGCACATCCCGCCCAACCGCGAAGAGGACCACTACGCGCTCGAGCTCCTCGCGCTCGTGCTCGGCGACGGGGAGTCGTCGCGGCTCTACCAAGAGCTCGTGAAGCGGCGGGAGATCGTCCAGCGCATCCACGTCGGGACCGATGACCGCCGCGGGCCGGACCTCTTCAGCGTCTTCGCGATCATGGCGAGCGGCCAGTCTCCCGCGGTGGCGCAGGAGGTGATCGTGCGCGAGATCCAGTCGATCGCGGCGCGCGGCATCACCGAGCGCGAGCTCCAGAAGGTCCACAACCGCGTCCGCGCCTACTTCGTCTTCGGGCTGCAATCGAACATGAGCCGCGCGCGCCAGCTCGCGGAGTACGAACTCTACTACGGCGACGCCGCGCTCGTGCGGACCGAGCTCGATCGTTACCTCGCCGTGACCCGCGCCGACATCCAGCGCGTCGCGGGGCGCTACTTCGACGCGACGAACCGCACCGTGCTCGACGTCATGCCGACGACGGGCGCGGGGGAAGGCGCCGGCCCCGGCGGCGCGTTCTTCCGCGGTGAGCCGCTCCGCTTCTCTCCCTCGACCGACCACGCCACGGTGCCCCGATGAGCCCCCGCTTCGTTCTCCTCGCTTCGGCCCTCTCCGGCGGGCTCGCGTTCGTCGCGTGCGGCGGCACGACTCCGCCGCCGCCGGTCGTGGTCCCCGAGCCCGAGCCCGAGCCCGCGACCGAGGAGGTCGTCCAGGCGCCCCGCGAGGCGCCCCCCGAGTCGGGGCCGGCGCGGGACATCGCCTTCCCGCCCATCGAGCGGGTCTCGCTCGCCAACGGGCTCGAGCTCAACACCGTGCGCAGCGCGCAGCTCCCCGTGGTGTACCTGCGGCTCGTCGTTCGCAGCGGCGCGGAGACGGATCCGGCGAACCTCCCGGGGCTCGCGAGCCTCGTGGCCGACATGCTCAAGGAGGGCACGACGCGCCGCTCGAGCGCCGCCCTCGCGGAGGCAGTCGAGTTCCTCGGCGCAGATCTCTGGACCAGCGCAGACGAAGAGAACGTCCACCTCGTCTTCCGCGCGCTCTCCGATCACCTCGACGAGGCGATGACGTTGCTGGCCGAGGTCGCGCTCCAACCGGCCTTCGCGCAGGGAGAGCTCGACAAGCTGCGGCGCCGCGAGCTCGATCGGCTCTCGCTCCAGACCAAGCAGCCGAACTACCTCGCCCGGCGGGCCCTCTACCAGCGGCTCTACGGCGACCACCCGTACTCGCGCATGGACACGAACCCCGCCGCGCTCCGCGCCATCAAGCGGACCGACCTTCAGCGCTGGCACCGCGCGCACTTCGTCCCTGGCAACGCCTTCCTCGTCGCGGTCGGCGACGTGACGCCCGAGCGGGTGCAGCAGGCCGCCGAGCGCGCCTTCGGACGCTGGCGGGGCAACGCGCCGGCGGTTCGCGAGCTCCCGGCCCTACCGGAGCGCGCCCGCCGCGAGGTCGTCCTGGTCGACCGGCCGGGCGCGGTCCAGAGCGTGATTCTGCTCGGCAACCCAGGCATCGCGCGCCGCGACGAAGCCTGGGTCCCGCTGATGGTGGCCAACCAGGTCCTCGGCGGCTCGGCGGCGTCACGCCTCTTCATGGACCTCCGCGAGCGGCGCAGCCTCACCTACGGCGCGTACAGCCAGGTCGGCGAGCGGGTCGGCGTCGCGCCCTTCGTCGCGTGGGCGGCGGTGCGCACCGAGGTCACGGCCGAGGCGATGAACGCCTTCTTCGAGAACCTCGGGGCGATCGTCACGGCCGAGCCCTCGGCGCCGGAGCTGCGCAACGCGCAGCGCTATCTCAGCGACTCGTTCCCCTTGCAGATCGACACGCCCGGGAAGATCTCGGGGCTCGTCGCGGACCTGCGCATCTTCGGGCTCCCCGACGACTATTGGGAGAGCTACCGGACGAGCATCCGCGAGGTGACCCCGGCCGAGGCGCTCGCGGCCGCCCAGCGGCACATCCGACCCGCCGAGATGCTGGTCGTGGTGGTCGGCGACGCGGCGCAGATCGCGTCGGAGCTTCGGGCGTGGGGGCCGGTCGTCGTCGTCGACGAGACGGGCGCCGAGAAGCAGCGGCTCGGGCCGCTCGACGGGGACGCCCCAGCGGAGTGACGTCCGTCGGAGCGACGTCGATCGGGCTCGGCTCGAAAGCCGAGCCGTTACGGTGCAACGTAGCGGACCCGTGGCGCTCACCGAGCCTCCGCGGGCCGCGATGCCTCTGGGGGCCTCGCGGGGTTCCCCTCCTCCGCCCGCGGGCGGAGCTTCCCCAACACGGAGCCCCGGCGGTCGGCCGGGACCAGGAGACGTCGATCCATGTGCGGCATCGTCGGGTACGTCGGACAAGAGCTTTGCGCCCCCATCCTCGTCGACGGCCTGCGTCGGCTCGAGTATCGCGGGTACGACTCCGCGGGGCTCGCGGTCCACTCCTCCGGCAAGATCGAGGTGCGGCGGGCGGTCGGTAAGCTCCGCAACCTCGAGAAGGCGCTCGACGAGCGGCCGCTCCCCGGCAACGTGGGCATCGGCCACACCCGCTGGGCGACCCACGGCCGCCCCTCGGAGACGAACGCGCACCCCCACGTCGCGGGGCCGATCGCGGTCGTCCACAACGGCATCATCGAGAACCACCTCGAGCTGCGCCGTCGCCTCAAGGAGGCCGGCTGCACGATCGTCAGCGACACCGACACGGAGCTCGTCGCGCACCTGGTGCACGCCGAGGTCGAGCGCGGCAAGGACCTCGAGTCCGCCGTCCGCGCCGCGCTCCGCGAGCTCGAGGGCGCATACGCGATCGCGGTGCTCTCGTCGAAGGAGCCCGACCGGATCGTGATCGCGAAGCAGTCTTCGCCGCTCGTCATCGGCCTGGGCGAGGACGCCACGCATTGCGCGAGCGACATCCCCGCGCTGCTCCCTTACACGCGCTCGATGCTCTTCCTCGAGGACGGCGAGATGGCCGTCATCGAGCAAGGGGGGGCGGTCGTGACGACGCTCGACGGCAAGGCGGTCGAGCGCGAGCCGCGACACATCGACTGGTCGCCCGTGATGGCCGAGAAGGCGGGCTACAAGCACTTCATGCTCAAGGAGATCTTCGAGCAGCCCCGCGCCATCGAGGACACGCTCCGCGGGCGGCTCGATCGCGCGAACGCGGACATCCACGGCCACGAGGTAGGGCTGTCGGAGGAGGACGCGAAGGGCATCGAGCGGGTGCTCCTGCTCGCCTGCGGCACCTCTCACCACGCCGCGCTCGCGGGACGTTATTACCTCGAGGCCCTCGCGAAGGTGCCCACCTCCGTCGAGATCGCGAGCGAGTTCCGTGGGCGTGACGCGGTCGTCAGGCCGGGCGACCTCGTCGTCGCCGTCAGCCAATCGGGCGAGACGCTCGACACTCTGGTCGCGGCCAAGGAGGCGAAGGCGAAGGGCGCGAAGGTGCTCTCGATCGTCAACGTGATCGACAGCGCGATTCCGCGGATGAGCGACGCGACCTTCTACACGCACGCGGGCCCCGAGATCGGCGTGGCCTCCACCAAGTGCTTCAGCACCCAGCTCGCGAACCTCCTGATGCTCGCGATCTGGCTCGGTCGCCGGCGCGGAACCCTCGACGCGGCGCGCGCGGGCGAGCTCGTGGAGGGGCTCGCCCACCTGCCGCATCAGATGAAGGACGTGCTCTCGGGGACCCGCCAGCTCGTCGCGAACCTCGCGCGCCGCTACGTGGAGGCGCGCGACGTGCTCTTCCTCGGGCGCGGGCTCTCCTTCCCGATCGCGCTGGAGGGGGCCCTGAAGCTGAAGGAGATCAGCTACGTGCACGCGGAGGGGTACGCGGCCGGCGAGATGAAGCACGGCCCCATCGCGCTCATCGACAACAAGGTGCCGGTGATCGTGCTCTTGCCCAAGGACTCCCACCACGAGCGCAGCCTCTCGAACCTTCAGGAGGCGAAGGCGCGTGAGGCGATCGTGATCGGGATCGCGACCGAGGGAGACGAGGCGGCGCGAGAGGTGAGCGACGATCTCGTCGAGATCCCGGCAGTGGCCGAAGAGCTCGCCCCCTTCCTCACGGTGTTGCCGCTGCAGCTCTACTCGTACTACGTCGCCGACTTCAAGGGCACGGACGTCGACCAGCCGCGCAACCTGGCGAAGACCGTCACGGTGGAGTGAGCCAGCCGGATGTACCGTGGTCGACGCATCGCGGTCGTCGTCCCCGCCCACGAGGAGGAGCGACTGATCGGGCGCACGCTGGGCGCCGTCCCCGCGTTCGTGGACCACGTGATCGTGGTCGACGACGGAAGCGCGGACGCGACCTCGGCGCAGGCGCGCGCGCTCGGTGACGCGCGCGTCGAGGTGGTGCGCCACGAGGTGAACCAGGGCGTCGGCGCCGCCATCGTGTCGGGCTACCGACGGGCGTTCGCGGCGGGGGCCGAGATCGCCGTCGTGATGGCGGGCGACGCGCAGATGGACCCTCGCGATCTCCCGGCGCTGCTCGATCCCGTCGTCGAGGGGCGCGTGGGCTACGCGAAGGGTGATCGCCTCGCGTGGCCGGGCGCGCGGTCGCGCATGCCCTTCTCTCGATGGCTCGGGAACCACGCGCTCTCGCTCCTCACCCGCCTCGCGACGGGGCTCCGCCTCCGCGACTCGCAGTGCGGCTACACGGCGCTCGCGCGCGACGCCGCGGCGCGCGTGCCGCTGGCGGCGCTCTGGCCGCGCTACGGCTATCCGAACGACCTGCTCGGGATGCTCGCGCGGCACGGCGTGGCGATCGAGGACGTCCGCGTGCGGCCCGTCTACGCGGACGAGGTCAGCGGCGTCGGGCTGCGCCACGCGCTCGTCGTGATCCCCTCGGTGCTCGCGCGGGTGTGGTGGCGGCGCCTGATCGGGCGCTCGGAGCCGAGCGCCGATCGAGGGGCCGCGAGGCTCTCGGCCGAGGCGTCACGGAGCACGGACCTCGCGCCATGAAGGTGCTCGTCCTGACGACGAGCTACCCGAGGTGGGAGGGCGATCCCGGCGGGAGCTTCGTCGCGGGATTCGCGCGCGCGCTCGTGCGCTCAGGGCACGAGACGCACGTCGTCGCGCCCGCGTGGCCGGACGCGCCCGCGTGGCCGGACGCGCCCGCGCGGAGCGGCGAGGGCCTCGAACCGAGCGTGCGGTGGGTGCGCTATCTGTGGCCCCGCGGTCTGCAGCGAGCCTTTCACGGCGCGGGGGCGCCTGCCCACGCGCCGGACCCGCGGGCGTGGCCTGGTTTTGCGGCCTATCCCTTCGCCGCGCGTTGGGCCGCGCGAGGCCGGTGGGACGCGGTCGTGGCGCACTTCGGGATCCCGAACGGCTGGATCGGAGCCACCCTCGGCGCGCCGCGCCTGCTCACGGTGTGGCACTCGGCGGACGTCGCGCTCGCGGCGCGGGCACCGCGCGCGATGCTCGCGCCGCTCATGGCGCGTGGGGTGCATTGGTTCGTCCGAGACACCCACCGGGCGCGCCTCGCGACGGAGACGACGCGCGCGCTCGTGCGACCGATGGGCGCCGACGCGCCGCGCGCGATGTCGCGCGCCGAGGCGTGCGCCTCGCTCGGGCTCGATCCGAGCAGACCGGTCGTGCTCTTCCTCGGGCGCCTCGTGCCGATGAAGGGATGCGACGTCCTGCTCCGGGCCGAGCTCGGCGACGCACAGCGGGTCGTGGCGGGGGAGGGGCCTGAGCGACCCCGGCTCGCGGGGCTCGCGCCTCCCTCCACGGTGCTGCTCGGGGCGGTGCACGGGGCGCGCAAGGACGCGTGCTTCGCGGCGGCGGACGTGCTCGTCCTGCCCTCTCGGCGTGGGGTCGGCGGGCGCGAGGAGGGCGCCCCCGTCGTCGCCATCGAGGCAGCTCTCGCGGGGGTGCCGCGGGTGGCGAGCGAGGTCGTCGGGCTGCCGGTCGACGAGGCGCACGTCGTTCCGGCGGACGACCCGGACGCGCTCGCGCGCGCGATCCGCGCCGTGCTCGACGAGCCGTCGCGCGTCGCCGCCCTCGTCGCGCGCGCCCGCACGCGCGCCGAAGCGCAGCGCTGGGATCGGCTCGCACCCACGATCGACGCGGTCGTGCGCGCGGCGTGGCTGCACCCATGAGCCTAACCACCCGTCACACGGAGGTGACTGGCGGGCGGTGGGCCAGGCGTGACGGGCGTGACGGGGCGTGACGGGCGTGACGGGCGTGACGGGCGTGACGGGCGTGACGGGCGTGACGGGCGTGACGGGCGTGACGGGCGTGACGGGCGTGACGGGCGTGACGGGCGTGACGGGCGTGACGGGCGTGACGGGGTTGGGGGATCGCCTGCCCCCCCCGAACGCTGGGGTCGCGCGCGCGACGGGCCTCCTTTCCGCGATCTTCTGGGGTTTCTGGAATGTCACGAGACTGGGACCGGTTGATCACCATGCATGGGTTGCCGTATCGTGATCGAGTCCGAGCCTCATCGGCTCGTCGCGCTTGACCCAGCTTGAATCTGCAGTTTGGCGACCGTTGGTCGCTCAGGAGGTGCATACGATGGCCCGTACTCGCCGCGTCTCGGATCCTGACCTTCAGATCGCTCGCTTGGAGCGCAAGCACGCCGAGCTCGACGCTCGGGTGTCAGAGCTCACCGACCGCACCTTCCTCACCTCGTCCGAGCAGATGGAAGCGCAGCGCTTGAAGAAAGAGAAGCTCGCGCTGAAGACGCAGCTCGACCAGTTCCGGTCTTAGCGCCCCATCCCAGCGACCCGGAGCCTCCGACGAGCCGATCGTCGCAGCTTCTTCGATGAGCGGCTCGGTCGCGTGAGCGAGGTGTTTCCCTCGCGCGCCCGAGGTGTGTCCCTGGCGAGCCCGAGGTGTTTCCCTCGCGCGCCCGAGGTGTGTCCCTCGCGCGCCCGAGGTGTGTCCCTCGCGCGCCCGAGGTGTGTCCCTCGCGCGCCCGAGGTGTGTCCCTCACGAGCCTGCTGTGCGTGGGCCAGGACTGTCTCTCACGCGCCCGCGCTGCGCGCGCGCCACGTGCGCTCCGAGCGCACGGAAAGGGTCGCGGACTCGTCGGACGGGCTGATAGAGTCGTGCCATGCCGATCCGCTGGATTCTGCTCGTCGTCGTCTCGCTCGTGCTGCTCGCGTGCGGGCAGCTCAGGGACGACCTCCAGCGGGCGCGCGCGGCCTACGACATCGCCAAATACGAGGACGCGCAGGTCTGGCTCGAAGCGATCGAGCCCGAGATCGGGCAGCTGGAGAGCTACGATCGGGTGCGCTTCTACTACCTCCGAGGGATGACCGCGGAGCGGCTGGGGCAGCGCGCGGACGCCTTGCACTATCTCTCGCTCGCCAACGAGGGCGTGCAGGTGGCGGGCGCCCGCGCGGGGCTCACGGATGAACAGCGACGTACGCTGGAGGCGACGCTCCCGACGCTCGTGCCCACCGGCCGCGACCACCGGCCTCCCAGCTCCGACGAGGTGCCGTCGCCAGCCGCTCCCGACGGGGCATGAGGCCGGCCGGCCCCCGACGAGCCGGGGCGACGGGGGCGGTCGCGTGGAGGTGCGAGCGTCCGCCAGACGTGCGATACGTGCCGCCCGTGAATAGCAGCCGACCCGTCGACGTTCTCCGTCCCATGAGTCAGCGTTCTCGAGTCGCCCGAGCGCCGCGATGGATCCTCGCTTCGTGCGCGCTGAGCGCGCTCGTCTCTGGCGTGCTGGCGGCCCAGGCGCCCGCGGCGCGCGTCGACGCCCGCGGCCTCGCGGCGATCGTGCAGTCATTCTACGACCAGACGACGACGATGGAGGCTCGCTTCGAGCAAACACAGTACACGAAGGTCTACGACCGAACCGAGCGGGCGAGCGGGCGGGTGGTCTTCAAGAAGCCCGGCAAGATGCGCTGGGACTATGCGGCGCCGAACGGCCAGGTCTTCGTCAGCGACGGCCAGCGGCTGCTCGTCTACCAGCCCCCCGACGAGGGAGAGCAGCAAGGGCAGCTCATCGAGCGCCAGCTCTCGGAGGACCAGCTCCCCCTGGCGTTCAGCTTCCTGACCGGCACGGGCAGGCTCGATCGCGACTTTCGGCTCCGCCTCGTCGACGCGGCCCGCCAGGACTTCGCCGAGGGGCATGTCCTCGAGCTTCGGCCGCGGCGCCCGACGCCCCATTACGACCGCGTGCTCTTCTTCGTCCGGCTCGTCGGGGAGGGCGCGCAGCGCGCGGGGGTGATCCAGCGGGTGCTCATCCTCGACTCCGCTGGGAACCGTAACCGCTTCGACTTCTCGGAGCTCCGCTTCAACCGCGACGTGCCCGAGTCACGCTTCGACTACCGCCCGCCGGCCAATACGCGGCGCGTTCGGCCCTAAGTACAGCGAATCGGAAGTTCGCGACCAGGTGCAGAGAGCGCCCGGTGAGCGGAGTCCACGTCTCGAGGGCGCCGCACTCGGAACGAACCTGAACGAACCTGGGTTTGCCTCGTCGAGGGCCGCGGATACCTGGAACCACACGAGGATGGCGGCGAGGCGCTGTCCCGCCATCCCGTGGGAACTGCGGCAAGTCCGGAGAACCCTGGCAAGCCGCTCGATCGCGCCCTAAGCTGTTTCGCTGTAGCGAAAAGTTACAGTATGCTCGCTTCAGCACGGAGGGAATGGATCTCTCGGGTCGGCGGTTGATGCGGCCAGAGACGAAACGCGAAGCGGCCCCAGACGACGATCTTCCAAACCCCGAGGTCCGCACCGCGAGATTCAGGGCCGCAAATGGACGGACCACAGGCCCCGAGAATCAGGGGCCGCAAATGGACGAAGCCGCCCCCGGGTGGGAGCGGCTTCGAAGAAGCTTGAGCCTTCTGAGGGGCCTCGACCGCACTCGAGGTCTCATCCGGGTCGACTAGGCGAAGTAAGACAACGAAGGAAGCTACGAAGAGGAAGTCAGACCAAGCGTCGGAGGTCTCTGGTCGGGCCGGCAAGCTGTCCCAGAGCCAAGCAAGTTAGACAAAGTGTCTTCTCCCAGAACTCTTAGCAAGCCTGATGCCAAGCTCCTCGCGGCTCAGGTGCTCCCGAAAACACAGGGGAAATCGTGGGGCCCTGCGGCCCACCCGTTTTGGGGACTGCGCGAGCGCGGCACGGACCACGACATTCGTGTCAGGGGCGGGCAACTCCACCTGCCACCGAGAGGCGCTCGCGCCGGCTCGCCAAACTCGCACACGGATCCATGCTTCGTGCCGTCGCTCTGGGTCGGTGGCGCGCTCCACCGCACTCGAGGAGCGTCGTTCGTCCCCACTCGGCTCGCGCGGAGCAACAAACGGCGCGAACTCGGGCCCGAGCGAGGTATCGTCCGCCGCAGAGATGTTGTCGCCGCCGCCGATGAGCCGCGCTCGCGCGTCCGTACTTGCCGCTCGCCGCGACGAGCTGCCCCGAGAGCGGATGTTTCGGGTCCTGATGGAGCACCGCGAGTGGCTGGTCCCCCTCACGGCGCTCGGGCGCGACGAGCTGTCGCGGTGCGGGAAGGTGTCGTTCGGCCCGCGGGCGCAGACTCCCCCCGGAGAGCTCTGGGTCTTCACCGAGACCGCCACCGCCCAATCCGCGCTCTCCCACGGGGCCGTGCTCGGCTCCTTCGTGACCTCGGTCGACGGCGCCCGCCTCTTCGGCGCGCTGCTCGGCGGCGCCGAGATCGTGCGGATCAACCCTGCTGGCTATCCCGAGGATCTCCTCTCGTTCGAGCCGGGCGAGTACGCCGAGCTCGCGCGCTGGGCTCAGCTCGTCGGGCGCGAGCGCGAGCTGGCG
>JAHBWH010000082.1 GCA_019637115.1 Myxococcales bacterium
GAGTCGGAGTCGGACTCGGAGTCGGACTCGGAGTCGGAGTCGGAGTCGGACACGGAGTCGGAGTCGGACACGGAGTCGGAGTCGGACACGGAGTCGGACACGGAGTCGGACACGGAGTCGGAGTCGGACACGGAGTCGGACACGGAGTCGGACACGGAGTCGGACACGGAGTCGGACACGGAGTCGGACGCGGGGGTGGACGTGGACGTGGACGTGGGCGCCGCGCGCGCGCGCAGGCTCACCAAGCTCCCCACGATCGCCAGCAGCACCCAGGGCGCGTGCTCGAGCCAGAACGTCCCGAAGCGCGCAGCGAGATCGGGCTTCGACCGCGTCCCGTAGCGCGAGACGATCGCGAGGTACTCTCCGAGGCTCGCGAGCGCGCCGCCCTCGCCGAAGACGTCGACGAGCGCGTAGACGGAGACGAAGACCCCGAGCGGCAACGCGCCGCCGGCGGCGAGGCGCCCCAAGCGCGCGCCTCGCGACGTCGGCCCGCGCGGGACCAGCGCGACGATCGCGACGAAGAGCGCCGGCAGCGCCGCCGTGAGCTTGAAGAGGATCGCGACGCCGAGCGCGAGCCCCGCGCCGAAGAAGCGCCGCCGGACGACGAGCGCGAGCCCCGCGACGAGCGCCAGCGCTTGGAAGAGCTCCGTCTGCGCCGAGTGATAGAAGTCGAACGCCGCGAAATGCCACGCCGCGGCGAGGAACGCGCCGAGCCCGATCGCCTCGCCCGCGCCTCCTCCGCCGAGCCCCTTCCCGCGCCGCGAGTCGGCGTAGACGCGGCCCGCGAGCGCGCCCACGCCGACGACGGCGAGCAGCGACGCCACGCGCAAGACCACCTGGGACTCCCCGAAGAGCGCGAGGAGCAGCGCCTCGAGCACGAAGATGCCAGGCGGCTTCACGTCGAAGACGTCGCGATAGGGCAGGCGTCCATCGAGCCACTCGCGGGCGACGTAGTGGAACATCGCCTGGTCGGGGCCGTAGCGGTACCAGAGCGAGGGGAGCCCCCACACGAGCGCGGCCGCGATCCCGAGGAGCGCGGGCGACCTGGGCCGCCGCGTCAGCAGACCGACGGCGCGTTCCCACGTGATGCTCACGGCTCCTCCACGCCGCCCCGCCGGCCTCGGAGGGCCGCGAGCACGACGCCTCGCCCGCAGAGCGAGCGGCGAGGGAGCGAGGAGCCGGAAGAGCCGTCGGTCACGGCGGGCCACGCTGGCACGAGCCAGGGGGAGCGCGCCAGCGCTTGCAGCCCTCGTCGTGCGCGAGTACCACCCCGCCCGAGGTTCTCATGTCCGATCGTCTTCGACTCCTGCTTCCCCTCCTCTCGCTGATCGCCATCGGTTGTCCGAGCAACCGCCCCGACCGAGGCCAAGCGACGGAGAGCACACGAACCGCGGAGCCCGAGCGCGAGCGAGCGCCCGAGGAGGACCGCCGCGCGGCGGCAGGGGAGCGGCCCGCGGCGCCGGAGCGGCCGAGCGCCGTCCCCGCCCCCGACGACGTCGCGGCGGCTCCAGGAGACGCGGAGCGCACCGCGAGCGGCCTCGCGTCGAAGGTGCTGACGCGCGGCACGGGCACCAGCCACCCCGACGAGAACGACCGCGTCACCGTCCACTACACCGGGTGGACCACCGACGGAAACATGTTCGACAGCTCGGTCACGCGCGGACAGCCCGCGACCTTCCCGCTCAACGGCGTCATCGCCGGCTGGACCGAGGGCGTGCAGCTCATGGTGGTCGGAGAGAAGCGCCGCTTCTGGATCCCCGAGGAGCTCGCCTACCAGGGCCGCCCCGGCCGCCCGCAGGGCATGCTCGTCTTCGACGTCGAGCTCCTCGAGATCCAGGAGACCCCCGATCCCCCGGCCGCCCCCGAGGACGTCGCCGCGCCGCCCGCGAACGCCGAGCGCACCGACAGCGGGCTCGCCTCTCGGGTGCTCGAGCGCGGCACCGGCACCCGCAAGCCGACGGCCACGAGCCGCGTCGAGGTGCACTATACGGGCTGGACGACCGACGGACGCATGTTCGACAGCAGCGTCGTGCGTGGCCAGACGGCGACCTTCCCGCTGAACGCCGTCATCGCGGGCTGGACCGAGGGGCTGCAGCTGATGGTCGAGGGGGAGAAGCGCCGCCTCTGGATCCCCGAGAGCCTGGCGTACCAAGGCCGCCCCGGCGCGCCGCAGGGCATGCTCGTCTTCGACGTCGAGCTGGTCCGCATCGCCGACTGATCGCATCGCCGAGAGATCGACTGGTCTCTCGCGTCCCGTCCCCCGCTCCGAAGCCCGTCTCGATCGAAAGGCACCATGGCCGACTACATCTTCTCCATGAAGGGCCTCACCAAGGTCCACCCGCCCGACAAGAAGATCGTTCAGGACCTCTACCTCTCGTTCCTGCCCGACGCGAAGATCGGCATCATCGGGCCGAACGGCTCGGGCAAGTCGACGATCCTGCGCATCATGGCGGGGGTCGACACGAACTACACGGGCGAGTGCTGGACCAAGCCGGGGCTGAAGGTCGGCTACCTCGCGCAAGAGCCGGACCTCGGTGACGCGAAGACGGTCCTCGAGGCCGTCGAGCTCGCGGTCAAGCCGATCCGGGACGTCATCCGCGAGTTCGAAGAGCTCTCGATGAAGCTCGGCGAGCCGATGAGCGACGACGAGATGACGAAGCTGCTCGAGAAGCAGGGGCGCCTCCAGGACCAGATCGACGCCGTCGACGGCTGGAACCTCGACCACGCGCTCGAGCTGGCGATGGACGCGCTCCGCTTGCCGCCCCCGGACGCCGAGATCGCCGTGCTCTCCGGTGGCGAGAAGCGCCGCGTGGCGCTCTGCAAGCTGCTGCTCGACAAGCCCGACCTCCTCTTGCTCGACGAGCCCACGAACCACCTCGACGCCGAGAGCGTCGCCTGGCTCCAGGGCCACCTCCAGAGCTACCCCGGCTGCGTCATCCTCATCACGCACGACCGATACTTCCTCGACCAGGTGGTCGACTGGATCCTCGAGCTCGATCGCGGCGAGGCCTACCCGTTCAAGGGGAACTACTCCGAGTGGCTCGACGCCAAGCAGAAGCGGCTCGCGCTCGAAGAGAAGCAAGAGTCGGCCCGCCAGCGGAAGATCAAGGAGGAGCTCGAGTGGGTGCGCGCGTCGCCGAAGGCGCGACAAGCCAAGAGCAAGGCCCGCATCGAGGCCTTCGACCAGCTCGTCCAGGACCGCGGCCGCGCGGCGCGCGACCCCAACGAGGTGCGCATCCCGCCCGGCCCGCGCCTCGGGCAGAAGGTCTTCGAGGTCGAGGGGATCACGAAGGCCTTCGGCGACAAGCTCCTCTTCGAGGACCTCTCGTTCCGCGTCCCCCCGGGCGCGATCGTGGGCATCATCGGCCCCAACGGCGCCGGCAAGACGACGCTCTTCCGTATGCTGATCGGCCAAGAGACCCCCGACGCCGGCAAGGTCGAGGTCGGCGAGACGGTGAAGCTCAGCTACGTCGACCAGCACCGAGATCACCTCGCGGGCGACAAGACGGTCTTCCAGGAGATCAGTGAAGGCGCCGACGAGATCGACGTCGGCGACCGCATGGTCTCCTCTCGCGCGTACTGTGGGTGGTTCAACTTCAAGGGCTCCGACCAGCAGAAGGTCGTGGGCAAGCTCTCGGGGGGCGAGCGCAACCGCGTCCACCTCGCGAAGCTGATGAAGAGCGGCGGCAACGTGCTCCTGCTCGACGAACCGACGAACGATCTCGACGTCGAGACGCTGCGCTCGCTCGAGAGCGCGCTGCTCGAGTTCCCGGGCTGCGTCCTCATCATCAGCCACGATCGCTGGTACCTCGACCGCATCTGCACGCACATCCTCGCGTTCGAGGGCGACAGCCAGGTCGTCTTCTTCGAGGGCAGCTACTCGGACTACGCGGCCGACCGCAAGAAGCGCCTCGGCGACGACGCAGACGTCCCCAAGCGCATCAAATACCGCAAGCTCACGCGGGGCTGAGCCAGCGAGAGCGCGCCTCGCTCCACTGCGCGAAGCGCGCTCGGGCCGAGGCGTGCGAATCCGCGCCCTGGCCGTGGATCCCCGGACGAACTTCGGGTTGGGGGCGCTCGTGCTCCTAGGGTACCCTCTTCGGGCATGTCTCCCCGCCTCTCGCTCGCCCTCCTCCTGACCGCTGCGTGCGCGAGCGGCGCGGGCGGCGCGTCCGACGGCGGCGCGCGCCACGACGGCGGCGTCTCCGACGCTGGCGCGCGCGACGGCGCGATGGACGCTCGGACCGACGCACCCATGATGGAGCTGGACGCCGGCCCGGGCGACGCCGGCCCAACCTGTGACGATGTGATGTGTGGCCCCTGGGAGCGCTGCGTCGCGGGCGAGTGCCTCCCCTACCCCGACTGCGTCGACGTCGAGGACTGCGACGGCGAGATCGTCGCGTGCCGCAACGGCCGCTGCCTCCCATGCGACGTGGACATCGACGGTGATGGCTACGGGGCGTGCGAGGACTGCGACGAGACGAACCCGAACGTCAACCCGGGGGTGGCCGAAGTCTGCAACGGCGTCGACGACAACTGCAGCGGCACCGCGGACGACGGCGACCCGGCGGCGATGTGCGTGGACCTCGGCGGCGGCGAGTGCATCGACGGCGGCTGCGGCTGCCCCATGGGGACGTGGGACATCGATCCGGCGGTCCCCGGTTGCGAGTGCGTCGCCGCGCCCGACCCCGCGATCGGTGTGAGCTGCGCGGGCGCGATCAACCTCGGCGACCTCGCCGACGATGGCGCCGTCTCGATCGTGAGCGGCAACGTCATGCCCGCGGACCGCGAGCTCTGGTACCGCTTCCGCGGCGTCGACTCGGTGGACACGAGCTGCGACAACTTCCACGTGCGCGTCCGCTTCACCGAGAACCCGGACGACACCTTCGAGTTCACGACCTTCCGAGGCGGCTGCGCGACCCCCCAATGCGCGGACGCGGGCTTCACGGACTACCGCTGGGCGACCGACTTCCGCGCCTCGATCGGCGGTCGCCTCTCCGGCCAATGCCCCTGCACCGCGCCCGGCGCCACGCGCCTCAACAACGTGAGCGTGTGCACGAACGACACCGCCGAGTTCTTCGTCCGCGTCCGACGCCGTGACCCGGGCGTCGAGAGCTGCCCGTCGTTCACCCTCGAGGTGAGCAACGGCCTCTACGACTCCTGATCGTCCGTCGAGATCCCGCGGAGCTCGTCGGCGCCCAGAGCACGCACGGCGTCGAGCGGACCGAACTCGACAGTGCGTCCGCGCGGCTGTCGTCGTAGGGTCCGCCGCATGTCGAGAGCCGAACGAGCACAGATGCTCCTCGCAAAGATGGGCGTGGACCGGATCGAGGGCGGCGTCCGCGCCGCGGACGGATGGCGGGTCGGCGGTGGTGGGCCGCTCGCGAACCTCGATCCGACGGAGGGCGCGCCGCTCCCGTCGGTTCGGGGCGGCGACGCCTCGGACTACGACGCCGTGATCGACGGGGCGCGGGCGCGCTTCGAGGAGTGGCGCACGCGGCCCGCGCCCAAACGCGGCGAGCTCGTGCGCGCGCTCGGCGAGCTGCTCCGCGCGCACAAGGAGCCTCTGGGCGAGCTCGTCTCGCTCGAGATGGGGAAGATCCGCACCGAGGGCCTCGGCGAGGTCCAAGAGATGATCGACGTCTGCGACTTCGCCGTCGGTCTCAGCCGGCAGCTCTACGGGTTGACCATCGCGTCCGAGCGGCCGCGCCACCGGATGATGGAACAATGGCACCCGCTCGGGCCCGTCGGGATCATCACGGCCTTCAACTTCCCGGTCGCGGTCTGGGGGTGGAACGCCGCGATCGCCGCCGTCTGTGGTGACACGTGCGTGTGGAAGCCGTCACCGCGGACGCCGCTCGTCTCGGTCGCGGTGCAACACCTCTGCGACCAGGCCGCGGCCGCGCACGACGCGCACGGTGTCTTCGGGCTCATCTGCGGAGGCGGCGAGCTCGGCGCGCGCATGAGCGACGACGCGCGCCTGCCGCTCGTCTCCTTCACGGGGTCCATCGCCGTCGGCAAGCAGGTCGCGTCGCGGGTCGGGGCCCGCCTCGGCCGGACGCTGCTCGAGCTCGGGGGCAACAACGCCGTCATCGTCATGAGCGACGCGGACCTCGACCTCGCGACCCGCGCCATCACCTTCGGGGCGGTCGGGACGGCAGGCCAGCGGTGCACGAGCACGCGACGGGTCTTCGTGCACCGCTCGGTGGCTGACGAGCTCGTGGACCGGCTCGCGCGGGCGTACGCGACCGTGAGCATCGGCGACCCGCTCGCGGAAGGCACGTTGATGGGGCCGCTCGCGGGCGCCCCGGCCGTGCGGGCCTTCGAGCAGGCGCTCGACGCTGCGAAGCGGCAAGGAGGCGAGGTGGTGCGCGGCGGGCACATCGTCGAACGACCGGGTTTCTTCGTCGAGCCGACGCTCGTGCGAGCGCCGAGCCAGGGCAATTTCCCGATCGCGTGGGAGGAGACCTTCGCCCCCATTCTCTGGATCTTCGAGGTCGACGACCTCGAGGAGGCCATCGCGGCGAACAACGCGGTGCCCCAGGGGCTCTCGAGCGCGATCTTCACCGAGTCGATGCGAAGCGCCGAGCGCTTCGTGAGCGCCAGCGGCAGCGACTGCGGCATCGCCAACGTGAACCTCGGCACGAGCGGCGCGGAGATCGGCGGCGCGTTCGGCGGCGAGAAGGAGACCGGCGGGGGCCGCGAGTCCGGCTCCGACGCTTGGAAGGCCTACATGCGAAGACAGACGTGCACGGTGAACTGGGGCGGCGAGCTCCCGCTGGCGCAGGGCGTCGAGTTCGTCTGATCCTGCGCCCATGCCCGCGAAGCTCGACCACCCCCTCGTGACCGAACGCTACTTCTTCCCACGGGTGGGCCGCCCGCCGTGGGAGGTCCGCGTGCCAGTGGAGGGCGCGGAGCTCTCCTGCGCGTCGCATCGTCCCCACCCGGGCGCCCCGACGGTCGTGCTCTTCCACGGCAACGGCGAGATCGTCGCGGACTACGTGCCGGAGTACGCAGAGCGCTTCGCGCGCGCGGGGCTGAACAGCTTCTTCGCCGAGTACCGCGGCTACGGCGGATCCAGCGGCGCGCCCGCGCTCGTCCGCATGCTCGACGACGTCGAGGCGATCCTCGACGCGGCGGGGGCGCCCGACGAAGATCTCGTGGTCTACGGCCGCTCGGTCGGATCGATCTACGCGATCGAGGCTGCGCACCGTCGCCCGCGCGTCCGCGCGCTCGTCCTCGAGAGCGGCATCAGCAGCCCCCTCGCCCGCGTGCTCCTCCGCGTGGCGCCGCGCGAGCTCGGCGCGACCCTCGACGAGCTCCGCGCCGAGGCGGCGCGCGCGCTCGACCACGAGCGGAAGCTCCGCGGCTACCCCGGCCGCACGCTGGTGCTCCACGCAGCCGGCGACGACCTCGTGCGGCCGACCGAGGCGCGCGAGAACGCCGCGTGGGCTCGCGACGCCGAGCTCGTCCTCTACGAGCGCGGCGACCACAACTCGATCCACGCCTACAACCTCGCCGACATCGTGGCGCGCGTCGCCGCCCTCGCGGGCATCGCCTGACGCGCGTCGCCCGACGAAAGGCGCCGGTGTAAACTGACCCGTCGAGCCGCAGCCGCGCGACGGCCGCACGAGAGACGATGGAAGAAGACACGAGGCAAGAGCCTGACTCCGAGGTCTACAAGACGCTGCTCGAGTCGACGCGGGCGATCCCTTGGAAGATCGACTGGCGGACGATGCGCTTCGCCTACATCGGGCCGCAGATCGAGGGGCTGCTCGGCTGGACGCCCCAGAGCTGGCAGACCGTCCAGGACTGGGCCGACCGAATGCACCCCGAGGATCGACAGCGCGTCGTCGACTTCTGCGTGGCGCAGTCGAAGGCGGGGGTGGACCACGAAGCGGACTACCGCGCGCTGACGAAGGATGGCAGCTACGTCTGGCTCCGCGACGTGGTGCACGTCGTCCGTGACGAGGCGGGCGAGGTCGAGGCGCTGATCGGCTTCATGTTCGACATCAGCGAGCGCAAGCGCACGGAGGAGAAGCTCCTCGCGCTGCAGCGAGAGCTCGAGGACCTCTCGTTCAAGGACGGCCTGACCGGCGTCGGCAACCGGCGGCGCTTCGACACGGTCCTCGAGACCGAGTGGGAGGCCGCGCGTCGGGACCAGAGACCTCTCTCGCTCGTCTTGATCGACATCGATCACTTCAAGGACTTCAACGATCGCTACGGCCACGTGCGCGGGGACGAGTGCCTGCAGCGCGTCGCGACGACCCTCCGCGCGGGCGCCACCCGCCCGCGCGACTTCCTCGCCCGCTTCGGCGGCGAAGAGTTCGTGCTCGTCCTCCCCGACACCGACGCGGCCGGCGCCGAGCGCGTCGCGACGCGCTGCCGCGAGGCGCTCGCCGAGGAGGCGATCGCCCACGAGAGGTCCTCGGCGGGTCCCTTCGTGACCGTGAGCATGGGCGTCGGGAGCACGATCCCACGGCCCGGCGACGACGCCGTCACGTTCCTCGAGGTCGTCGACCGCCGCCTCTACCAGGCGAAGCAGCGCGGCCGAGACGTCGTCGTGACGGGCGAGTGACGGACGCGCGCGACGACCCGCGCGCCTCTCCCACCGCCACGATCTCGGCCCCTCGTCTTGACGCCGTGATCGACGGACTTACTCGTGCGCGCACCTCGAAAGGAGGAAGCGAATGAGAGACCGCGTCTCGAGCGAAGCCTGCTCTCGCGTCCGCCCCCTTCGAGGGTCGCGGAGCAGCACCACGACGTGCGATGGGACCGTCGACCTCCGCTCGTGATCCATCCGTCGGAAGCGTCATCGCTCGTGACCTGAATGGGTCGCGATCACCTTTGCTGCGTCGTCACGAGGGCTTCTCCGGTGGGAGCAGCCTGGCGCGGTACCCGGATGCTCCTCGTCCACCTGCCGTGAAGAAGTCCGTACTCGGACCGCCTCCGCGGCGGGAGCGTCCAGCGGGGCACGCGTCGGCTTCGGCGCGTGAGCGCGTTGGTTCGTCGGATCCACTCGTTGGATTCGAACGATCGGCGCGCCCTCGTGAGCACACGACGGACTCGTTCCGTCCCGCTTCCGTACGATCGACCATCGTTCGCGGCGAGCCCTCGGGCTCGCGAGCGACGGTCGTGCTCGATGGCTCACGAGCGGCGGTCGACGCGCCGCTCTTTTCGGTTTCCTTCTTCCTCCGCTCCGTCGAACCTCGCCGTGCGTCATGAGGGACGTCGTCCTCTATCGAAACCTGCGCGAGGGACGCCGTGAGCACAGCGACCTCCACACGCTCGCGGCCCTCGCCGCGCTGCCTCCGGCGCGGCGGGTCGGCTTCGTGGTCGAGCTCGCGCCGCTGCTCGACGATCCCGATCCGACGTGGCGGATCGCGTCGCTGCGTGCGCTCACCGGTATGCGTGGGCACGCGATCGAAGAGTCAATCGTCGCACGCCTCGACGATCCGCACGCCGAGGTACGTCGCGCCGCGGTGAAAGCGCTGCGTGCATCACCGAGCGTGGCGCGCTTCGCCCATGCGCTCTTGCATGCGCGGGTCGACGTGCGTCGCGCGGCGCTCGCGGACGTGCCTCCACAGCTCGGCTTCCTCGCGTTCACGCTGCGCGCCGATCCCGAGTGTCGCGACCTGGTGCCGCTCGGGCTGCGCGCGCCCGGGCTCGCGTTCGTGCACACGTACGTCACGCGTGGTGTGCTTCCGCTCGCGGAGGCGCGGACCCGGCTCTTCGACGGGATTCGACCGCTCGTCGAAGCGCGCGCGTACCCGCCGCTGCGCGAGCCGCGCACGCTCTGGGAGTGGGTCTTCGAGCTCTTCGCGGAGGCCGACGACGGCGCCCGCGTGCCGATGCTCTCACAGCTCCGCACGTTCGCCGTGGGTCCCGCGCCCGCGATCGACGATGCGATCGCGGTCCTCGCAGCCGAGCTCGCGCGGCGTCCGCGCGACGACGTCGCACGCCTGCTGGCAGTCCTCGACGCGCGTTTCTTCGCCGACGAGTCGCGCCCGTTGGCCCAACGGCGCGCGCTGCTCGCGCAGGTGCGTCCGCGCGAGGCGCTCGCGCCGGCGGCGCGGTTTCGCAAAGAGCTCGCGCAGACGCTGCTCGCGGGTCCGGTGGTGCGACACCACGAAGGCCCGGACGCAGGTCAGCTCGATCTCTCCGCCGCGGTCGCGGTCGCGGAGCTTCACTCGGACTCCGTCTACGGCGTGTTGGTCGACGCATTCGGCTTCGACCCGCTCGCGGACGCGCTCGGTCGCGATCCGCGCGGCGCGGCGCGACTCTACGAGCGGCTCGGCGGCGGCGCGCGCGATCGCGCCTGGTTCCTCGACGCGCTGACGCACCGTCGGCCCGACTTCGCACGGGACGGGCGCGCTGTGGCGTTGATCGGCGCGAGCGTGATGGATCCGAAGCTGCGCGAGGCTCTCGATGCCGAGGTCACGCGCGCGGATCATGCGAGCGTGTTCGCGCGGGTGGTCGCGCTTGCAGCGGACTTCGCGCTCAAGGCCAAACGCGCGACGCGGCTCGCGGAGCGCATCGCGGAGCGCGTGCGCGAGGAGGACCTCGAAGCGTTGCTCGCGGTCGCGACGGGGGGCGACGCGCCGCTCGGAGCGTTCGCGGATCGTCTACTCGGCGCGCTCGGACGACGCTTCGATTCGCAGCTGGTGGAGCTCGTCGACGCCGCGCCTGGGACTCGGCTCGCGGAGCGGCTCGCGGAGGCCACGACGTTTCCGTTCGTGGTCGAGCGCGCGATCGCGGAGCGATGGCGGGATCATGCGGAGGAAGCGCGCCGCGCCTTCGCGACCCCGCGGCTGCCGAAGCCGGCCCCGCCCCCGCCCGCGACGGTCGGCGCGCTCTCGGACCCCACACGCACGGCGATCGCGAACGCGCCGAGCTTGGCGGACGCGCTGCAAGCAATCCGCGGTCCGACGACGGGCCTGACCTCCGCTTTGCAGAAGCGCGCGGGCGAGCCGAACGTGAGCGCGTGTGCAGCGCTGCTCGCGTCGCACGATCCGCGGACCGAGGTCGTGCGCGAGCTCGTGCGCTTCGAGCAGGCGAACGATTCGTTTCGCGAGCTCGTGATCACCGAGTGCGCAACGCGTTTCCTGATGCGTTGCGATCTGCCGCTCTTCGGGCACGCGATCGTGCACCGCTGGGAGCACCACGCTTACGCCACGCTCGACGCGCTGGAGCAAGAAGGCGCGCGACCGGCAGACCGCGAGGACGCGGGCTCCGTCTCGGAGAGCGAAGGGACGAACCGATCGGGAGCGACGTTGGCGCGCGCGCTGACGGTCCTGCGCACCAGCCCGTCCGTGCTCGTGCGACGCGAGGTGTGGTGCGCGTGCGCGCGTGCGTTCGCGCTACTGCGCTGGAACGGCAAAGAGCGGCTCGCGCGGCTCGCATGCGACGCGCTCCTCGATCGACTGCTGGAGACCTTCCGCTCGGAGCTCGGCGTGCACGCGGCGCGAATGTTCGTCGCGCTCTTCGAGGCGGGCGTTGCGGATGGGCTCGTGCGCGCACGCCACGCGGCGGTGATGGCGCTCTTGCCGAGCCTCGACGACGCGACGCGCGCGGTGCTCTCGTCGTTCGCGAAGCTCGACGGGTTGCCCGCGCGCACGAGCTCGACGCACAGCTTCGTCGACGCGAGCGAGACCCTGCGCGCGCTCCGCGCTTCGACCGACGTGACGTACCTCGCGTCGCTCGTGACGCAGGGCTCGGCGCCCTTCGCGGAAGAGGCCGTGCAGCGGCTCTTCGAGCTCGGCGCGAACGGAGAAGCGGCGCTGCTCGCGCTCTTCGACGTCGGCGGCGACGGCGCGGTCGCGATCGCGCGTTACGGCTCGCTCTTCATGCACGTGAAGCGCGAAGCGCTGCTGGAGCGACTCCCCCGGCTGCCCGCGGCGGCGCGTTTTCACCTCGCGCTCGAGCTCGCCGAACCGCAGACCGCTCTCGACGCCGCGAACGCACCGCTGGAGGGATCGAGCTGGCTGGAGCTCGCCGACGTCGAGCGGTTGACGGCGAAGGTCGGTCTGCGCGAGGTCGCGCTCGCGCTCGTGATCTCGCCGCACCCCGCGGCGTACGAGCTCGCCGTGCGCGCGTGCCTCGACGGCAGCGCGTCGATCTCGGACGACGAGGCGCGCCTCGCGCTCGTGCGTTTCCTCGAGCAAGGCACCGAGCGCATCGCGGTGCTGCGAGTCGACGTCGCGAACCACCTCGCGCGCGGCGGAAACCCGCTCGGAATGCCGTTGCTCGTGGAGGACTCGCTCACGAAGCGAAGCTGGAAGGTCCTCGGGGCGGTCGAACCGCGCGCGGCGGTGATCGGCGCGCTCGCGATCGGAGAGCACGAGGCGGCCGCGTCACAGCTCGCGCGGCGGTTCGCGCCGCGTCCCGAGCTCCTGGAGCTCGCGACGCTCTTGATCCAAGCACGCGATCCCGAGGAGCGCGCGCGCGCGGCGGAGATGCTCGCCGACGTGCGGTCCAGCACGCGGAATCACAAGCTCCGGACGCTCGCGGAGATCTTCGCGTGGGGCGTGCGGCGCGGACGCGAGCTCACGGGTCGCGTGGTGGGCGTACGACTGACCACGGGGCGAAACCAGCTCGGGCACACCCGTCTCGGCGGATCCACGATCTTCGTCGGCGGTTGGCCGGTCTTCGACGGCGCGGAGCACGGGCGCGACGTGGTCGAGGGGCTCGTGATGCACGAGCTCGGTCATCAGGCGTGGCACGCGGACGCGGCGTCGGTCGATTTGTGGGCGAAGGCGGGGCGCGACGGGCTCCAACACCTGTACAACCTGGTGCTCGACGAGCACCTCGAGCGACGGTTGCGCGCGCGTGAGGCCCGTGACGGCGACCGTCTCAAGCGGCTCGCGTCGTACGCGTTCCAACACTCGGGGCGCGAGCTGGCGCCGCTCACGCTGGTGTACGCGCTCGGTCCGGACGTCGCGCGCGTGCTGATGGGCCGGGTGCTCGTGGCGTTCGAGCCGGACTGCGTGCGCATCGAGAGCGGCGCGATCCTCCGCGCGGCCTGCGAAGAAGGGCGCTCGTTCGCGCGCTTCGTGCGCGCGCTCCGGATGGGGCTCGGCGATCGCGACGCAGACCCGAAAGTGCGCGAAGCGCTCGCGCTCTTCGATCGCCACTTCAAGGAGCTCGACACCGCGGCGCTCTACGAGCTCACCCAGAAGCTCGCGAAGATCTTCGGTGACGAGGCCGTGCTGCTGCGTTGCCTCGGCACCCCGGAGGAGATCCCGGGTGACGATCCGCGCTCGCTCGAAGATCGCGAGGACATCGGTGACGAAGAGGTGCAACGCGAGGTCGAGCGCATCTTGGCGCCCCCGTCGAAGACCGGCGGTGGCCGCGGTCGCCCGGGCGGCGCGCTCCAGATCAATGTCGGGGCGGACGACGGATTCTCGCCGATCCGCGAGGTGATCCGGCTACCGCCGAGCCTCGATCGGCAGCGCGAGCTCGCGCGCGAGGTGGCGCGGCCCGCGCGACGGCTGCGCGAGGAGCTGGAGCGGCTCGGGCTCGCGCGGGTGTCGGTGGGCGCGCGGCTCGCGGGCACGCGGCTCGATCGCGCGCGGCTCCGAGGGCTCGTACTGCGCGGCGACCCGCACGTGATGCAGACGCGGGTGCTCCTCCCACGCGCGGATCTCTTCCTCGGCGTCGCGGTCGACTGTTCGGGCTCGATGACCGGGACCAGCATCGAGCTCGCGCGCCGCTTCGCGGTGTTGCTCGCGGAGAGCGCGCGCGGGATGCGAGGCGTCGATCTGCGGGTCTTCGGCTTCACCGATCGACAGCTCTACGACGCGGGCGACGCGGAGCGATCCACGGCCGCGTCGCTCTACCCCGGCGGCGGCAACAACGACGCGGCCGCGCTCGCGCACGTCGCGGAGGTCGCGCGGCGCTCGGGTCGGCGGGCGAAGCTGCTCGTGATGATCAGCGACGGGCTCCCGACCGAGTGTTCGGTCGAGGCGCTGCGCAAGCTGGTGCGGCGCCTCGGCCGCGAGGGCATGGCGTGCGCGCAGATCGCGGTGCGCCCGCTCGAAGAGCGTTGCTTCGACGACTACGTCGAGGTGCGCGATCTCCCGACCGACGAGGCCGTGCGACGCTTCGGCGCGATCGTCGCGCGGCTGGTGCAGCGCACGGTGCGTCCGTCGTGAGCGTGAGGTGATGCAGACTCTCTCGAGACTCTCTTTCGATCTTCTCCCGACGAGACCCACCGCACTCTCCCGCGCGCTTCGTGGTTTCGATTCCTCCTTCGACCAACGCGAGCGACATCATGAACCGCCTAACCCTCGACGACCTCGCCCCCGGCCGCACCTTCGAGACGAGCTTCTTCGCGAACGACGCGCCCGGCTCGCGCTTCCGCTGGCGCGCCACGCAGCTGGACGGACGGCGCGCGCCGAAGGTCGTGCTCAGCGACGACGCGCGCATCCAGGAGGGCGTGCCCTGCGTCGTGCGCGTGGTGCACGTCGGCAAACCCGAGAGCGCGACGCACGGCCACGTCGAGGTGGTCTGGGATCGCGCGGCGTCGTTTCGGGTGGAGGGTGTGTGGCTCGATCCGAGCGTGGCGCGGAAGCTCGAGGTGCTCCTCGACAGCGGCCTCAACATCTTGCTCGACGGACCGCAGGGCTGCGGGAAGACCACCCTCGCGCGCGCGGTCGCCACGCAGCTCGGGATGGATTTCGTGTTCTTCAACTGCGGCGCGGTGGTCGAGGCGAGCGACTTCTTCGCGACCATCCAGGTGCGCGCGTCGGAGTCCGGCGCGCCCGTCACGGACTTCGTGAAGACCGAGATCCTCGAAGCGATCGAGCGCGCGTCGAGCGATGCGAGCCGCCGCGTGCTGGTCTTCCTCGACGAGCTCAACCGCTGCCCCGAGCCGGCGCGCAACGCGCTCATGCCCGCGCTCGACAGCACGCGGCGCGTGTTCCACCCGATCGAGAATCGGTTCCTCGCGATCCCCGATCACGTGCAGTTCGTGGCCGCGATCAACCGCGGTCGTCAGTTCAGCGCGACGTTCGGCCTCGACGCCGCGCAGCTCGATCGTTTCGCGCCGCTGCGGATGACGTACCCGCCGCCGGAGGAGGAGGTGAAGATCCTCCGTCGACGTCACCCGAGCCTCGCCGCGAAGGTGGTCGAGCGGGTGGTGGTGGTGGCGGACGCGGTGCGGCGCTCCCCCGAGATCGCGACGGGGCTCTCGGTGCGCGCGACGGACGAGGCGTGCGTGTACCTCGCGCACCCCCGCTTCGGCGGCGGGACCGACGATCAGATCCGCGACGTGCTCCGAACGAGCTTCTGCCTACGCTTCGACGGCGACGCGGACGACGTGACGACCGACGCGGGCGCGGTGTGGACGATCGTCGAGCAGACGCTGCGTCAGGCGGAATGAGCTCGCGGCTCGGAAGGCACGAGGTTCCGGGCGCGTTTGCCATCCCGGGGTAACGTGCGTGCTGAACCGTCGCAGCCGTTGTGGTCCCGCAGCTCCCAGGAGGGCTCTCCAAGGTGCTGGGATCGATGGCGGGTGCGACCACCTCCAGGCCGAAGCGCGCGAGCATCGCGGGCAGCCCTGGCTCGGCGAAACGGGTCGGGCGCGGCGAGAACCTCAACCCGCGAGCGTCGCGGCGAGCGCCTCGGCCAAGCTGCTCACGGGGACGACGCCGGCCGAGGCTCCGTCGAGGCGCCGCTCGTCGGATCTCTCCTGGCTGTCGGCTACGCACAGGCGACTGACGTCCGATCGCCAGCGTTCGCTCCGCCGAGCCTCAGCGCGCCTCGAGCGCGAGCTCCACCCGCAGGCCCGCGTCGATCCACGCCGCCGCCGCGTCGTCCCACGACGCCTCGTCGCTGACCACGCGCGCGTGCTCCAGGGCCGCGCCGGCGCGCTCGAGCACGTTCGCCGTGCGCGAGAGGCCTCCGCGCTCGAGCGCCCGCGAGAGCTCCCCGAGCCGCGCGCGCGCGGCGCCGGAGAGATCGCGTAAGCCGAGCTGGACGCCCTCCGCGAGCAGCCCGCGCGCCCGCTCGAGCTCGTCGCCTGCGTCGGGAGGCAGCGCGCCTCGCGCGATCGGCGCGCGCTCTCCGTCGCGGGGCTCCCACGCGCGGAGCTCGGGCACGATCACCTCGCCCGCGACGACCGCGGTCGGGTCGAAGAAGACGGCGCCGCCGCGCACGTGCACCTCGCCCGCCAGGTAACGCGGCGCGCCAAAGCGGCCGCTGAGCGCGGCCGCGAGCACGTCCTCTGCGTCGGGCGCGTGGGCGCGGTGCTCGCGGACGACCAGCACGAGCGTGTCCTCGAGGTCGCGCGCGACCGCGACGAGGCGCTGCGTCGCCGGGTCCCAGCGCACGTCGTCCACCCCCGCGATGGGCAGCACGTAGACGTCGTCCGCGAGCACGCGTGGTCGCAGCGCGTGCGGAGGCCGAGTCTCCCGCTCCCGCAGGAGCGCCGCGACGCTCTCCGCGCGCAGCGGCGCTGGCAGCCGATCCCAGTCGCCGACCTGCGGGGTCACCGAGGTCGCCCCGCGCGCGTTCCCGAAGAGCACCGCGCGGTTCGCTCGCCGCTTGGCCGCGCGCGTCACGACCTGCCCCGCCGCGAGCTGCGCGAGGCTCGTCCCCGCCGCCCGGCGGCGGCCGAGCTCCGAGATGGAGGGCACCTCCGCGTCCGCCGCGAAATCCCACGACTTCGTGTGCACGAGGACCGCCCCCGTGTCGGGATCGGCGAGCAGCACCTCGACGCCGCGGGTCGTCCCTTCGCTCACGCCGCGGGCCCCGAGCCCGACGAGCCGTAGGTGATCGAGCGCCGTCTCGTGCCGCTCGCCCTTTCCGAGCACGTGCGCGGCGGGCAACGCCACGCCCGCGCTGCGCGCGACGGCCCGGCGACGCGCTTCGAGCTCGACGACCAAGTCGAGCACGTCCTCCGGGGTGTAGCGGGCGCTGCGCGAGCGATAGCGCGCCAGTGAGGCCTCGAGCGCCTCGAGCGCGCTCTCCGGCCAGAGCCAGCCGCGCGCGCCAAGCTCCGAGCGCGCGAGCGCGAAGCGCTGACCGAGCGCCTCGCGCGCGTTCGCCACCCCATCCACGACGAGGTGCCGCGCGAGCGAGACCGCCACCTCCAGCGGGCTCTCGTCGACCGCCTCGGCGCGCGCGTCGCGCACCTCGACGGTCTGCTCGAGGGCCTCCCGGTCGCGCGTGTCCGCCTCGCGGAACGCCCAGACCGCGAGCGCCACGTGCGCGCAGCCGATGCCCACGCGGCAGTCGCAGCGCGCGTACGCGAGCTCGCGCGGGACGAGGAAGCGCACGGTGCAGCTCGGCAGCTCGACGGTGGCGGGCTCACTGGGTCGCGGCCGTCGCACGACCGCGACGACGCCTCGGCGCCGCGCCGCGCGCGCCTCCTCGAGCGGGCGACGACCGAGGGTCGCGAGCGCCGCGTCGTCGAGCTCCCCCGGCGACCACGGCTCGAAGTCGGGCTCGCGCGCGCCCTCGTGGGCGCCGGACGCGGACGACGCGAACGCGCGATAAGCGAGCGCGGTCGCCACGCGGTGACGGCAGACCCCCATCGCCGGGCACGAGCACGGCACGTCCCGGAGTGGCCGCCCCGGGACGAGGCGCGCGACCACGCCGTCCGGGAAGGTGCCGATGACCGTACCGTCCGACTCCTCGGTGAGGCTCGGCCCCTGCCCCGCCTCGAGCTCCCGGAGGGCGCGCTTGACGAGCCCGACGTTCGCGAGCGCGGCGACCGCCTCGGGCGTCAGCGCGTAGAGATCCTCCCTCATCCGCGCACCTTCTCGGCGATCCAACCGGCGAGCTCGCCCGGCGTCATCGCGCCGACGTGCGCGCCGACCTTGACGAGGCGTGCGGCGAGCTCGCGGTCGTACGCGGGGGCCGCGGACTCGTCGAGCGCGGCGAGGCCGAGCACCTTGGTGCCCTGCGCCGTGAGGCTCGCGACCTCGCGCACGAGGCGCTCGGGCGATCCACCTTCGTAGAAGTCCGTGATGAGCACGACGATGGCCCGCCGCGGCGCCTCGACGAGCTGCGCGGCGTAGGCCATCGCCTGATCGATGAAGGTCCCGCCGCCGAGCTGCACCTTCATCAAGAGCTCGACGGGATCGGTCACGTCCTGCGTGAGGTCGACGACCGCGGTGTCGAAGGCGACGAGGTGGGTCTTGATCCCCGGCAGGCCCCAGAGGCACGCGGCGGTCACCGCCGAGTGGATGACCGAGCTGACCATGCTCCCCGACTGGTCGACGACCAAGATCACCTGCCAACGCTCCGTGTGCCGCCTGGTGCGAGCGTGGAAGATCGGCTTCTCGAGGTAGAGGCGCTTCTTCTTCGGGTCCCAGCGGTGGAGGTTCTCGCGCAGCGTCTCGCGGAAGGCGAGGTTGCGCGCGATCTTGTAGAGGCTGCGGCGGCGCCGATCGCGCGTCCCGGCGAAGCTCTGGCGCACCTCGCGCGCGAGGCTCTCCATCAGCCGTCGCACCACCTCGGCCACGAGCTTGCGCGCCATCGCGAGCACCTCCGGGTTCATGAGGTGCTTGGTGCGCAGGACGGCACGGAGCAGCGACTCGTTCGGCTCGATGCGCTCGAGCACGTCGGGGCGCGTGACGATCTCGTCGACGCCGAAGCGCTCGACCGCGTCCTGCTCGAGACGCTCGATGGTCTCCTGCGGGAAGAGCCGGTGGATGTGATCGATCCAGTCCGGCACCGAGAGCTGCGAGGCCTCTCGGCCGCCCTGGCGCGACGCGATGTCGCGACCGACGAGCTCCGAGTCGCGGTCGTAGAGCCACCCCAGGGCGGCGTCCATCGCCTGGGCGTCGCCGTCGAGGCAGCCGCCGCCGAGCGCGCCGTCCGCCGCCTCGCCGAGCACGAGCCGCCACCGCACGAGCGGCGCGATCGGGTCGCTCATGGTGCCTCCTCGCGCTCGCTGGGACCGAGCCCGTACTTCGCCTCGATGGCGTCGACGCGCGCCTCGAGCGCGTAGCCGCCCGCGACCCGAGCCGCGTCCGTCGGCAACGACAAGAGGCTCCGCGCCTCACCGACATCCTCGCCTCGATGCGCGAGCACCCGCCGCGCGAAGCGCTCGCGCTCCCTCGGCGGAAACCACGAGTACGCGAAGCGGAGACTGGGCAGCGCCACGAGGAAGTCGTCCCGGGTCATCTCCTGCAGGACCTCGTCCAGCGCGCCCACCAAAACCGCAGACTCGAGCACCTCCTCGCGCGCCAGCGCGAAGAGACCCGCGAGGAAGTCCCCGAGCGTCGAAGGCCGGGCCGCCCCGCGCACCGCAAGCGCCGCAAAGCCCCCGACGTCCCCGACGTCCCCGTGCCCGTGCCCGTGCCCATGCCCAAAGTCCCCGTCCCCGAGGTCCCCGTCCCCGTCCACGTCCACGTCCACGTGCGCGTGACCCGTCTCTGCGTCCGAACCCGCCTCCACCTCCGAACCCAAACCCAAACCCACCCAATCCGCTCCCTCCGACCCGAGCCCGAGGCTCCAGAGCCACCCGAGCGCGCCCCCCCGAATCGCGGGCGGCGCGTCCAGATCCACCGAGCGGCGCTCCATCACACCCGCCGCGCGATCGACGTCCAGGACGAGCGTCGCGCCGCGGCGGACGAGATCGCGCAGCGCCACGATCGCCCGCAGGTGGCCGGTGTCGGCAGGCGCCTCCGCGCCGCTCACGCCCTCGAGCAGCCAGAGCCCTCGATCGAACGCCGCCTCGAGCACCCGCGCGAGCACGAGCGCCTGGGAGGCGCCGACCAGATCGCCATGCCGGTAGAGATCGAAGAGCCGGTGCGTCGCCTCGCCGAGCTCCCCGAGCGACGGCTCGCTCGCGACCGCGCTCGCGATCTGTCCGACCACGCGCGACGAGAGCGTGTCGATCCCCGTGAACGCCGCCTCACCGAGGAGCCCCGCGAGCCGCGCGAGGGACGCGCCCGCCGCGATCAGGCCCTCCTCGAGCCGCGCGGTCGCCGCGCTCTCGAGCGTGCCCCCGTAGCTCGCCGCCTCGATGAGCGCGGCGTCGGCGTCCTCGTGGCGCACGATCATCCAGCGCTCCTCGAGCTCGGCGTCGGTCGCGAAGCCCGGCCCGGCGACGCGCTGGATCCCCGGAACCCCGAGCACCCGCAGCCGGTGCAGCACGCGGCTCGTGTCTCGCTCGCGCGGGTCCGCCAGGCGGACCCGCACCTCGCGCGGGGTCGCGCGCGGGTCGAGATCGTGAGCCGCCAAGATCGCCTCGACGTCCGCCGCGAGCGGGGGCCGCGGCGTGCCCGCGCCGAGCTTGCCGCGCTGCTCGCCCGAGAACGCCGAGACGACGGCCACGATCAGCGGGTCGGTCCGCGGGAGCAGCGGCCCGCGCCGGGACCACGGCAGCGGCACCTCGAGCGCGTCCTTCACGAGCGCGCTGGCGACCGCGTCGAGCAGGTCGGTGCGGGCGAGCGCCGCGTGCCCGCGGAGCTGCGCGAGGCCGCGCGCCACCGACAGACACGCGATGAGATCCGCCGTAGAGACGTGTTGTCTCTTCGCCCGCAGCGACGCGACCGCGCGCTGCAGCAGCGCCTCGCAGGCCGCGTCGGCGCCGTGGGTCCAGACCGCCTCTTGGAAGGCCGGCGAGGGCATGCCGGCCTCGTAGCCGGCGAACGCGTCGAGGCGCTTCTCGGAGTAGGGCACCAGGTAGCTGCCGCGACGTGTGTCGGGCGGCGGGCTCGGATCGAGGGCGGGCGCGGCCGGGCTCGCGTCCTCCCAGAGGCGCTCGATGGCCGGCGCGTGATAACCGCCGCAGACGACGACGACGTCGCCGCCGTCGCGCATCGCCCACGCGACCGACGCCGCCATGAAGTCCTCGCGCGGGCCGTCGCGGTCGCCTCCCGGCTCGTCGGCGCGCAGACGCTCGAAGTAGGTCGCGAGGCGCTCGCGCAGCGCCGAGAGCGGCATCGGCTGCTCGAAGAGGTGGTCCCAGAGCGTGTCCACGTCGTCGACGCCGAGCTCACGGCAGAGCGCCTCCACGTAGCGGCTCGCGTGCGAGCGCTCCTCGAGACCGAGGCGATCGGCGAAGCGGTTGCGGAGGCCCTCGAACGCCGGATGCCACGCCGGCAGATCGAAGAAGCGCGCCGCGGCGCCGACCTCGTCGGCCACCTTCAACGCGACGTGCTCGGGGCTGTAGTTGCAGAAGGGTGTCCACGAGGCGTGGTCGCGCGCGGGCCCTCGCTCGAAGGTGAAGATCGCGATCGGCAGCGTGTGGTCGAGGCGCAGCTCGTCGAGCCGCTCGTTCCAGTCCGCGGGCCCCTCGATCAGCACGTGGCGCGGGCGGACCTCGCGGATCACGTGCGCGACGAGGCGCGCGCACGCGGGGCTGTGGTGGCGAACGCCGACGACGTGCAAGGCGCCCACGCGCGCTCAGCCTCCGCCGAGCAGGCCACGCGCGGCGTGGTAGGCCTGCCAATGCTCGCCCTTCTTCTTCGAGGCGCGCTGCTCGAGGTAACGGCGGAGCTTGCGGAGATCCTCGGCGTCGTCCTTGGCGGCGGTGCCCGCGAGGTGCTCGACGAGATCCGCGGGCGTGCCCGCGTCACCTCGGAGGTAGAAGCCGCGGACACCGACCGCGTGCGCGACGCTCACCGCCTCCGCCGTGGACATCACGGCCGAGAGGCGCTCCATGCCGCTGCCGTCGTCGCTCGTCCCCGAGCGCAGCTCGCGGAAGGTGGTGACGAGCAGGTCGAGCACGTCCTCGGAGGGCGCGAGCGGCACGCCGCTCTTCTCGAGCAGCCGCGTCGTCTCCTCGCGGACGAGGCGCAGCTCCGCCTGGTGGTCGAGGATGGGGAAGACGGTCTCGAAGTTGAAGCGCCGCTTGAGCGCCGCGCTCATCTCGTTGACGCCCTTGTCGCGCGTGTTCGCTGTCGCGATGACGTTGAAGCCCTCGCGCGCGAAGAGCATCCCGTCGGGGCCGTCGAGCTCGGGCACGGCGAGCACGCGATCGCTGAGCACGGAGAGCATCGAGTCCTGCACCTCGAGCGGACAGCGCGTGATCTCCTCGAAGCGGACGATCGCGCCGTCGCGCATGCCGAGGAAGAGCGGCGCGGGCACGAGCGAGCGGAGTGACGGCCCCTCGTTCACGAGCAGGGCGTAGTTCCACGAGTATTTGATCTGGTCCTCGGTGACCGACGCGCCGCCCTGGATGGTCAGCGTGCTTCGCCCCGAGATGGCCGCGGTGAGCAGCTCGCTCACCAAGGACTTCGCCGTGCCCGGCTCGCCGACGAGCATGAGCCCGCGGCTCGTCGCGAGCGTCACCATGCACCGGTCGATGAGCGACGGCGGGAAGACGACCTTGCGCCGGATCGTGACCTTCTCCTTGGAGGTCGGAGGGTCGCCGAGGAGGAAGCGGCGCACGGCGCGGAGCGAGAGCTGCCAGCCAGGCGGGCGCGGACCCCGGTCGGTCTCGCGCAGGTACGCGAGCTCTTCGGCGTGGAGCACCTCGGCGGGCGGGCGCTGCACCGTCGCCTGAACGTCATCCTTCTTCGCCGCCTTCTCCTTCGCCATCCGAAGTGCCTCCGCGCGGGAGCGTACACGACCCGGTGACTCCCCGTGCTGGAGGACGTGGCGCAGAGGTCCTCCGCCCGGAGGACCTTTGCGGAGGCGAAAGCTCGCGCTCGACGAACCGCTCGGCGGGCGAAGGACGTCCGCGAAGGACATCCGCGGGGGCCCGCGTGGGACCGTCCGTGATGTAGGACCCGCTGCGCCAGATGTGAGCCAACTCACGTGCGGACAGGAGAATCCTGACGTAGAGGAGCGACGTAACTCACGTTCGAGTTACTAATGGAGGATCCGAATATGTCGGAGAAAACGGAGACGACGACCTTCGGCGAGGCCGTCGAGTGGCTGATGCGACGGATGCGCGAAGGGCGCGGGGTCGCGCGGGGCGTGGCGGCCGCGGGCGCGATCACGCTGGCCAGCGGACAGCTCCTCACCGGCTGCGCGACGGAGACCGTGTCCTCGGTCGAAGAAGCGCTGATCAACAGCAACGTCCGGTCGTGGGCCCAGGACCGCGGCACGCGGACGACGCACATGGTCCGCTACGACGGGCACTACTGGACGCAGGTCCGGGGGTGCGGTTTCCGGGGTGGCTGCAGCGAGCTCGAGTACTTCATCCAGCTCTTCGTGGAGCCCGTTCAGGGCGCGAACCTGGAAGACAAGCAGGTCGGCGTCGTCTATCGGGTCCCCGGCTGGCAGGGGCCCCGCACGGCGACCGGGCACTACGTCCGCACGTTCGAGGATGGGCGCGAGGAATGGCACGTGCCCGTGCGCGTCGCGACCTGGGAGGGCTCGATCATCACGTTCGACGCCTGGTACGAGGACGGCACGTGGTACTGGGACGAGGGGGCCTACCAGTGGCGAAAGCGCACTTGGGTCGATGACAACGGCGGCGACCTCTACCCCGCGTCGCAGGGGGCGTACTCGGTGATCTCGCGTTGGTGGACGCCCGACGGGCAGCCGGAGCTGGACGCGCAGGGCGTCCACGGCTTGCTCGACCTCCGCGTCGCCAACCTCGACTGGGACAAGGAGATCGAGATGGTCTGGACCACCGACGGGTGGGCGACCGTGAACACCTTCGGCATCGGCGAGGGGCCCAACGCCTTCCGCTTCGTCAACCCGCTCGGCCCCGTCATCGACGGCCAGCACGACTTCGAGCATTGGCGCATCGAGCTCGACATCCCGGGCTCGTTCCAGGTCTTCGAGTACGCGCTCGTCTACCGACACGGCTTCGCCGAAGGCGCGACGCGCTCGGAGGTCTGGGACAACAACTTCGGCAACAACTACGTCTTGGTCGCGCCGAACCAAGGACCGTTCTGATCGCAGGGCCCCGCCGACGCCACGGCGTCGGTGGGGCCCAATGGCGTCGGGCGTCACGTGGACGTGGACGTCGGGGACGTGGACGTGGACGTGGACGTGGACGGGGACGGGGACGGGGACGGGGACGGGGACGGGGACGGGGACGGGGACGGGGACGGGGACGGGGACTACGGCTGGGGCATGGGCAGGGGCAGGGGCAGGGGCATGGGACTTTTTTACTCTTTTCACGTCTTCCGCCATCGCCCCATCCCGGGCTCTCCTCGCGTCTCCCTCTTCGGTGAGACGACCGACTGGGCCGCCCCCGTCGAGCTCGCGCGTCGGGATGACGGCGCCTTCGAGACCACGCTCCCGCTCGGGCCCGGCGTGTACCGCTACAAGCTCCGGCACGAGGACGGCTCGTGGCACCTCGACCAGAGCCACGGGCGCACGTGCACCGAGGGCGGCGTCACCAACAGCGTGCTGGTGGTCGGGGGGACCTCCGAGCCCATCCTCCACGGCCCGGTCGCTCCGTGGCTCTTCCGCCGCGACGACGGACGCCTCGTCGTCCGCGCGGCGCTCCGTCGCGGCGCTGGCGACGCGCTCGCGCTGCGCTGGCACGAAGGGCACGACTGGCGCGACGCGCCCATGCGCGCGATCGGCGGCTGCGACTCCCACACCGAGTGGGAGCTCGACCTCCCGACGAGCGCGCGCCACGTCGACTACCTCTTCGCGCTCCCGAGCGGTCGCCTCGTCGGGCGCGGCGACGCGGCCGAAGCGCTCCGCGTCGAGCCACGCCGCCTCGACCGCGTCCCCCCAGCGTGGTGGAAGGACGCGGTCGTCTACACGATCTTCGTCGACCGCTTCCGTCGCTCGGGCGGGTGGCCGCCACCGTCGTCCGACGACACGCCCCGCCGCCGCGGCGCGAGCGCACCGCTCGACCCAGATGACCCCATCGTCGCGGCCCACGAGCGGAGCTGCCTCGATCCGAGCGGCGCGCCCGCTCCGCGCTTCGCGCCGACCAACGAGCAGGGGCGCTGGGGAGGCGACCTCGACGGCGCGCGCGAGGCGCTCCCGCACCTCACCGCGCTCGGCGTGACCACGATCCACCTCACGCCCGTCTTCGTCTCGCCCTCCGCGCACCGCTACGACGTCGCGGACTTCTTCCGCGTCGACCCCGCGCTCGGTGGCGACGACGCGCTGCGGCGCTTCCTCGACGACGCGCACGCGCGCGGCCTGCGCGTCGTGCTCGACGTCCCCGTCACGCACACGAGCCGGATGTTCGCGCCCTTCCTCGACGTGCGCGACCGCGGGCGCGCGTCGCCCTACGCCGACTGGTTCTTCGTCCACCACCACCCGTTCACCGAGAGCCTGGACCCTGGCTACCGCACGTACCCGAAGGGCGCGTGGCGCGAGCCGCTCCTGAACCTCGACGAGCCTGGCGTGCGCAGCTTCCTCGTCGACGTCTTCCGCCACTGGGCTCGCTTCGGCGCCGACGGCTTCCGCGTGGACGCCGCCGCCGAGGCCCCCAAGGCGCTGCTCGCCGACGTCGTCCGCGCGGTGCGTGAGATCCGCCCGGACGCCGCCCTCTTCGGCGAGCTCGTCACCGACCACGTCGCCTCTTGGACCGACGCCGACCCGCGCCTCCTCGACGCGGGCACCGACTTCGCCACGCAGGACGCGATGCTCGGCTTCCTCTCCGGCGCGCGAGACGCCGAGGCGACGCGCGCGCTCGAGGCCCGCGTCCGCGCGCGCCGCACCGAGGGCCACGCCCGGTTGGCCTTCACCGCCACCCACGACCAGGTCCGCCTCGCGACGCGCCTCCACGACCCCTCGCTGCTCCGCCTCGCGCACGTCTGGCTCGCGACCCGCGCCGAGATCCCCGCGCTGCTCTACGGCGAGGAGGTCGACGCGAGGAGTGCGACGAGCGAGGCCGCGGAGCGAGGCTTCGAGGACGTGTGGCCGGACCGCATGCCGCTAACCTGGCCGAAAAGTCCCCTGCCCCTGCCCCTGCCCCTGCCCTTGCCCCACTCCGACTCCCACGACTCCCACGACTCCCACGACTCCCACGACTCCCACTCCCACTTCGAGTCCGCGTCCAAGTCCGAGTCCGAGTCCGAGTCCGAGTCCGAGTCCGCGTCCGTGTCCGACTCCGTGTCCGATTCCGTGTCCGACTCCGTGCCCGCGTCCGAGTCCGAGTCCGCGTCCGCGTCCCAGTCCGCGTCCGCGTCCGCGTCCCAGTCCGTGTCCGACTCCGTGTCCGACTCCGTGTCCGACTCCGTGTCCGACTCCGCGTCCGACCCCGTGTCCGACCCCGTGTCGGACCCCGTGTCCGACTCCCACTCCCACTCCAAGTCCGACTCCGACTCCCCCTCCAAGTCCCCCTCTCACTCCAACTCCGACCCCACGCTCGTCCCCTCCGGCGACCCCGCCGCTCTCTCCCTGCTGCGCGCGGCGCTCGCGCTTCGTGCGCGCGAGACCGTCCTGCGGCGCGGGGACACCCTCCCCCTCGCGGCAGAGACCCCAGACGGCGACCCGCTGCCCGACGTCTACGCCTTCCGCCGCGCGCTCGGCGAAGACCGCGTCGACGTCTTCCTCAACCGCGCCACGCACGCGACCACGCTCGCGCTGCCGGCCGGAGCGCCGAGCGACGCCCGTCCGTTGCTCGCCGTCGGCGACGTCCGCCTCGAACGAGGCGACGACGTCACGACCCTGCACCTCGGCCCGCGCGCCGCCGCCGTGCTCGCGCGCGAGCCGCGCGCGGAAGATCGCGCGCTCTTCGACGCGGTCCTCGAGGAGAACGACGCCGTCGCCGCGCACGCATTCGTCGAAGGCTGGGACGAGTGCCCGGCCCTCCCGTCGCGCCTCTACCTCACGCTCACCGAGCGCTGCAACCTCCGCTGCGTCCACTGCATCACCGACGCCCCGCGGCACACCGCCGAAGGCACCGCACGACAGATGGCGCCGTGGGTGCTCGAGGCGCTCCGCGAGGTGTTCGGGACCGTGAGCTACGTCGGCTTCTCGCACGGCGGCGAGTCGCTCGTGCATCCGCGCTTCTTCGACACCCTCCGCTTCATCACGCGCGAGCGCGCGCGCCGCCCCGGCCGGCTCGACATGCACCTGCTGACGAACGGCATGCGGCTGACGCCCGAGACGTCCGCGCGCCTCGTCGACCACGGCGTGACGAGCCTCGCCGTGAGCCTCGACGGCGTCTCCCGCGAGACGCAGGATCGCATCCGCCTCGGCAGCCGCCTCGACGTCGTGCTCGAGCACCTCCGCGCGGCGATCGCGCTCCGCGACGCGGGCGCCGATCTTCGCGTCGGCGTCTCGACCGTGCTCACCGCGCCGCTCGTGCCCGAGCTCGAAGCGCTCGGCCGCGCCTGCGTCGAGCTTGGCGTCGACTGGCTCAAGATCGAGGAGACGGTCGGCGTGAACCAAGCCGCCCGTGAGCTGATCCCGGGGGCGCGCTCCCTCGCCGGGCCCGACGCCCTCCGGCCCGCGAGCTCCTCGTCGAGCGACGCCCCGAGCGCGCGACGCTCGAGCTCCTCGTCGAGCTCCGCAGCACGCGCCCCTACGAGCGACGCCCCGAGCGCCCGACGAGGACACCGCGTCGCGCTCCCTCTCGCCGCGCGAGGCACCGACGCGCCCGAGGTGAGGGACGCGCTCGTCGCGCTGCGCGAGGCGCTCTCCGGGACCGGCGTTCGGCTTGTCGATCACCTCCACACCCCCGCGCGCTGTGCGTGCGTCGATCCGAGCGCGGCCGACTTCCGCGCCGCCGACGACTTCGCGAACCGCGCCCGCTTTCGGCCCTGCCGCATGGCGTGGGAGCAGGCGGTCGTCGACCCCGACGGCGCGGTGCGCCCGATCGACTACGAGCACCCCATCGCGGGACGCCTCGACGAGGCGCCGCTGCTCGCGATCTGGAACGGCGACGTCTTCCGAAGCCTCCGTCGCGCGTCCCTCCGCGCGCACGGACGCGACACCCGCGCGCGCTGCATCGCTGGGTCTCCTTGAGCGAGCCGCCGATGGACGCTCGCGAGCCGCCCCCGCCTGGCACGCGGCGTCGAAGCACGACGTGCATCGAGGGGTGATAAGCTCGGAGCATGCCTCGAACGACCCGGATCGCGCTCGACGCGATGGGCAGCGACCTCGGACCGGCCGCGACGGTCGCGGGCGCGGCCGCCGTCAGCTTGGGCGCGAGCACCCCGACGCTCGTGCTCGTCGGCGACGAGCCCACGCTTCGTCGAGAGCTGACGCGCCACCGCCACGACCCGAGCGCCATCGAGGTGGTCCACGCGAGCGAGTTCTGCGCGATGGCCGACTCACCCAAGGAGTCGCTCGCGAAGACCCCCGACGCGTCGATCCTCGTCGCGGCGCGCCTCGTCGCGAAGGGCGAGGCGGACGTGCTCGTCTCGGCGGGGAACACGGGCGCGGTCACGCTCGCGTGCGCGCGATCCTTCGAGCGCTTGCCCGGCGTCGCGCGCGCCGCCCTCGGCGCCGTACACCCGTCGGAGCGCCGACGCGGCGAGAAAGAAGACCCGTTCAGCCTGATCCTGGACGCGGGGCTCACCCTCGACGCGAGCGCGGACGACCTCGTCGCCTTCGCGATCATGGGGTCCGCTTATTCGCGGATGATCTCGCGGAACCCTCGGCCGCGGGTCGGCCTGCTCTCGGTCGGCAGCGAGCCCAAGAAAGGCCCCCCCGCGATCGTCGAGGCGCACGCACGCCTCGCCGCGCTCGCGGCGCACGGCGACCTCGAGTTCATCGGCAACGTCGAGGGCATGGACGTGCCGCGAGGCACCGCCGACGTCGTCGTCGCCAGCGGGTTCGTCGGCAACGTGGTGCTCAAGATGCTCGAAGGCATGAGCGACACCGCGATGCGACTCGCCCGCGCCACCGCGGCGCGGAGCCTCCGCTACAAGCTCGCCCTCGCGTTGCTCGCGCCCGCGCTCGCGCGAATGCGCGAGGTCACGGACTGGCAAGAGTACGGCGGCGTGCCGATCCTCGGCTTCGACCGCCTCTGTATCAAGGCGCACGGCCGCAGCACGCCCCGCGCGATCGCCAACGCGCTCAAGGTCGCGTCGATCTCGGCGCGCAGAGACATCCTCGGCGCGATCCGCGCGGGCCTCGCCGCGACGAGCGCCCCCGGCGCCGCCGCCCTCCCCCCCTGAGCTCACCGCTGCCGATCCGCGCGGGCCTCGCCGCCGGCAGCGCCCCGGCGACGCCGCGCTCCCCCCCTCTGAACTGACCGCTGCCCGATCCGCGCCAGCCTGGCTGCCAGCAGCACCCGGCCGACGCCGCTCTCACTCCTCGAGCTCGCCACGCAGCGCGAGGCGCACGAAGAGGAGGCGGTCTTGTCCCCAGACGAGCCGCGTCTGCCCGGCGACGTGCGTGATGAAGGTCGGCGCGCCGGGCACGCCGCGCGCCTCGGCCTCTCTCGTGGCCTCGCGCAGCGCGAGCTTCGGCGCGGGCGCGTCGACCGCGTCGACGAGCGCGGCGTCGAGCCCGACGTCCGCGCAGCAGCGACGGAGCACGTCGCGGGAGACGCCTTCGTCGTCGACCCACGCGGCGCGCATGATCCGCCCGATGAGCGCCGAGCGCGCGTCGGCGGGCGCCGCGTACGTGAGCCGCAGCGCCTCGACCGTCCGCAGAGGGAACGACGAAGGGAAGCGGAAGCCCACCCCATGCACCGCCGCCCACCGCCGCAGATCGAGGAGTATCGCCTGCCGCTTCGCCTCCGAGAAGGTCGCGATGGGCACGTCGGGGGTGCCGATCGCGCGAAAGAGCGCGCCGAGCAGGAAAGGCCGCCAGTTCAGGGTCGCGCCCTCTTCGGTCGCGACCCGCTCGATCTGCGTCGTCCCGAGGTACGCGAAAGGAGAGGAGTAGTCGAAGAAGCACTCGACCCGTCGCGCGTCGCTCATCGCGCGACGATGCCGCGCGCGTGGCGCCTCCGCAACAGCCCCCACTCGCTCTGCTCGGCCGACGGGACACTCGGACGGCGCGCCTCTCCGACCGCTCCTCCGTCCGCGCGCTCGGCGTCTCGGACGCGCCCTCGGACGGCGCGCCTCCCCAGACGCGGTCCGCGCGCTCGGCGTCTCAAGCCGCGCGGGCGGCGGCCGCGTAGCGCTGGACGACGTCACCAGCGGGCTCGACGCGCGAGACGCCGTCGACGCTGCGCCCGGCCTGGAAGTAGTCTTTGTAGGTCATCCCCTGCAGCGAGGCCTTCTTGAGCTGCCAGACGCTCTTCACCTGGTAGAACATGCGCATGTAGTGCTTGCCCTTGGGGTGACGGAGCAGGCGCTTCGCGACGAAGCCCGCCTTGGTTCCGACGCGCTGGACGTAGGGCGTCTTGATGACCGCGACCGGGATCCCGCTGATCTTCTCGGTCAGCACGATGTCGTCCGCGCGTGCGTCGACGATGGCGCGCTTGTAGTCGTCGTGCGCGCGACACTCCTCGGTCGCGATGAAGCGCGTGCCCATCTGCACGCCGGCGTAGCCGAGATCGAGCATGCGCACGAAGGTCGCCTCGTCACCGACCCCGCCCGCGCAGACGAGCGGCGCGCCGAGGCCGCCGAGCTCGTCCATGAGCGCCTCGGGCGTCTTGGCGCCCGCGTGCCCGCCCGCGCGCGCGTTCACGCAGATCAGCCCGTCGACGCCGTGGCCGAGCGCCAGCTCCGCCCACCGGCGCTCGGTCACGTCGTGATAGACGACGCCGCCGACCGCGTGGACGCGGTCGACGACCCACCGAGGGTTACCGAGCGCCGTGATGAAGAAGCGCACCCCCTCTTCGAGCGCGACGTCGATCCACTTGCGCATGCGGTCTTCGTAGACGCGCGACGACTTCTCCACGATCGCGTTGAAGCCGATCGGCCGATCCGTGAGCGACCGGATCAGCCGGATCCCCTCGCGCAGGTCGTGCCCGTGCACGAACGACATCGAGATGGGCTGCACCACGCCGATCCCGCCCGCGGCGCTCACGGCGGCGACGAGCTCGGGGTTGCTGCAGGGGTACATCGCGCCGCAGATCAGCGGCACCTCGATGCCGAGCGCGCGCGTGAGGGGAGTGTCGAGTCGGTCCACGGCGAGCGTGTAGCAGCCGACCGAGCCCGCGGCATCCCCGCTCAGCGAGCGCGCTTGCGGCGACGCGGCTCGGGAGGCTCGGGCTCGGGCGGAGGGGCCGGAAGCGGGAGCGTGTCGAGGCGAGCGAGCCAGGCGCGGAGCAGCGGACGATGGAGCTCGCCGAGTCGCTCGAGCGTGCGCGCCGCGACGGTGGGCCCGTGGTAGGGGCCGGCCTCTTCGGGCAAGCGGCTCCGGAGCGCCTCCAGCGCGCGCTGCGCCTTGGCGTCGCCCACACGCTCGGCGTGCAGACGCGCCGCCAAGACGAGCGGCGCGTCCGTCCTCGCGACCTCCGAGGTGGGCGGTGGGGTAGACGAGCGCGTCGAGGTCAGCTCTCGGAAGCGCTGCTCCTGGGCGGTCGCGAGCTGGCGCGCGAGGCGCGGCGCGCGCTCGGGGTGACGTCGCGCGGCGTGCAAGACCACGCGGACGTCTCCTCGGTTGAGGGCCTCCGAGAGCGAGCCCTCGTCGTCGACGCCGATCGCTCGGAGGCGCTCGATCTCCTCGGCGGCGCGGGCCCGCGCGCGCTCGTAGTCCTCGACGACGGCGTCGAGGCGGGCGCGGGCGCGCGCGAGGAGGGCGGCGCGCGCCCCCTCGACCACGTCAGGGAGGCGCTCGATGAGTCGCTCGATGAAGCGCACCCGGGGACGATCGAACGTAGCGAGGTGCGGCGCGTCCGCGAGGCGGGCGCGGAGGGTCTCTTCGTCGGTGGCGTGCTCCGAGTCCGAGTCCGAGTCCGAGTCCGAGTCCGAGTCCGAGTCCGAGTCCGAGTTCGAGTCCGAGTCCGAGTCTGTGTCCGAGTCCGAGTCCGAGTCCGTGTCCGAGTCCGTGTCCGTGTCCGTGTCCGTGTCCGTGTCCGAGTCCGTGTCCGAGTCCGTGTCCGAGTCCGAGTCCGAGTCCGTGTCCGAGTCCGAGTCCGTGTCCGTGTCCGAGTCCGAGTCCGAGTCCGACTCTGAGACCGAGTCCGAGTCCGAGTCCGACTCTGAGACCGAGTCCGACTCCGTGTCCGACTCTGAGACCGAGTCCGACTCCGTGTCCGGCTCCGTGTCCGACTCCGTGTCCGACTCCGTCTCCGACGCCGTCTCCGACTCCGTGTCCGACTCGGCGACCGTGCCCGAATCCGTCGACCCCGAAAGGGCCACGTTGGGCTTCGTGTCCGACGCTGCTCCCGTCGCGCTCGTGACCTCGACCGTGCTGGCGGATGGAGACGTCGCCGTCTCCGATCCGTCGTGCTCCATCTCTGTGACGGGCGCCTCGACCTCGGTCACCGGGGTCGCGCCCGTCGACTGCTCCTCCGGCGCGAGCTCGGTCGCGGACACCTTGCGCTTGCGCGATCGGCGCACGACGCGCCCCTCTCGCTCCGCTCGGGTCGCTCGGCTCGCGGCGGCCATCAGTCGTCGCGCCCCTCTTCGGCGCTCGGCGGGTTGGCATCGCCGTTCGGCGCGTTGGCATCGCCGTTCGGCGCGTCCGCTCGCTCGCCGAGCGGCTCTCCGAGGGCTTGCTCCCCGACGTCGTCCAGGTCGTCCACGCCCCCCGTGAGGCGCGCGAGCATCGGCCGCGGCACCGGCGCGATCTCCACCCGCCGGTTGAGCTGGCGGTTGTCGTCGCTGTCGTTCGGCACGGCGGGGTGGTGGTGCCCGAAGCCCGCGGCGAAGACCCACTCCGGCGGCATGCCGGCCGCGACGAGCTCACGCGTCACGGTGAGCGAGCGCTGCGCGCTGAGCTCCCAGTTGTCGGCGAAGGGGCTGTTCGGGCGCACCGCGAGATCGTCGGTGAAGCCGCTCACCATCAACGCCTCGCGCCGCTCCGCCAGGTACCCGTGCAGCGGCCCCGCGAGCTCGCGAAGGAGCCGCCGGCCCTCCCCACGAAGCTCCGCGCTGCTCAGGTCGAAGAGCACCGAGCCGCGGATGCCGATGCGCCCGTCCGTGAGCGTGATGAGCCCGGACGCGAGCGGCCCGGCGAGCACACGCTCGAGGCGATCGAGGCGCTCCTCCGTCGCGGCCTTCTCAGCCTCGGCCTGTCGGAGCTCCGCGGTCAGCGAGACCTCCATCAGCACCATCCAGCAGAAGAACAGGACGAAGATGCCGAAGAGGCAGGCCATCAGGTCGCCGAAGGCGGGCCAGATGGGCAGCGAGTCGTCTTCCTCAGCGTGCATCGCCGACCTCCGTCCATGCCCTGGTGGGGAGCGAACGCCACGTCCCTGCGAGGGGTCGCTCAGGCGAGCACATCGACGTCCTCGATGTTCGGGCCCGGCTTGGGCGTGCGGAGCTGGTCCACGAGCTCCTGCTGGAAGCCGAGCTGCTGATCGAAGAGCTCGTGCGTGCGCGCGAGGTACTGACCGAGCACGTCGACCGCCGCGCCCTCGCCGGCCTCTTCGACCGCGCGCTCGACGTTCGCGAGCCCCTCGAGCCAGCGCTGCGCCGCCTCGGCGTGCTGCTCGACCGACGCGCTGAACATCTCGGCCGCGGCGCCGAGCTCCGCCCCCGACGACTGCACCAGCGTGGCCGCCTGCGCGACGAGCGCGCCTGTCTCGGCGAGCCCCGCCCCGAGGGCCTCGGCGCGCGAGAGCATCTCGCCGCTCAGCTCGCGCACGTGCGACTCGTGGCGATCCACCAGCGCCCGCTCGAGGTCGGCGAGCCGCTCTCGCTGGGCCTCGACGGCGTCCGCGACCTTCGCGAGCAGCGCGTCCACCTTCGCGGCCGTCCGCGCCTCGGCCTCGACCAAGCGCTCGCGCGCCTCGTCGACGAGCCCCTCGAGCGCCGCCGCCTGTCGACCGGCGGCCTCCCCGACCGAGCCGGCCGCGCCGCCGAGGGCCTCGACCAGACCGCGCAGCTGCGACTCGCGAGCCACCTCGAGCTCGCCGCGCCGCTCGGCCTCGTCGCGCAGCGCGCGCGAGGTCTCGCCGAGCTCGGCCTGGAGCACGCTCGCCACCTCGGCGAGCCGCCCCGCGCGGCCCTCGTCGCGCGCGGCCGCCTCGTCCGCGACGGCGCGCTGCGCTGCCGCCAGCTGCTCGAGCCCCGCGAGCACGCGCGCGACGCGTTCTTCGTCCGCCTGTCGCAGGCGGGCGCTCTCCTCGACCACGCGCGCGACGAGCGCGCCATCGGCCTCGCGGCGCGCGGCGGCCTCGGCTTCGAGCCGCCCGAGCAAGGTCGAGAGCGTCTCCTCGGCCCGCTGCGCGCGCGCGGCTTCGTCGACGCGCCGGGCCTCGGCGTCCTCGCTCGCGAGCGAGCGCAGCTCCAGCAGGTGCGCCTCTGCCGCCTCG
>JAHBWH010000083.1 GCA_019637115.1 Myxococcales bacterium
GACTCGGAACCGGACTCGGAACCGGACTCGGAACCGAACTCGGAACCGGACTCGGAACCGAACTCGGAACCGGAGGAGCGAGCGGCACGAAGCTCGGATCAGAGCTCGGACTCGTCGCGGACGACACGCGGGATCGTCGGCACCACGCGCTCGAGCCGTGGCGCCGCCGCGTCGGGCGTATACGAGCGCCACGTCAGCGTGCCGGGGAAGCCCGTGTCGATCGTCAGCCCGTCGGACGGCTCGGTCGCGCAACGGACGACCCCCGCGAGGAAGAGGTCGCCCCCCGCGCTCGTGCCGAGCGGCACGTGGTTCCACGTGCTGACCGGGCCCGAGGGCGTGCCGTAGCCCACCGCGATCCACGGCTGGCAGCCCGTCGGCGGTGGGCTCGGCTGCGGCGTGAGCCCGCCGACCGGGATGTCGACCACCCACGCCGCGTCGCTCGCGCGCCAGCCGACGGCGCCGAGCGCGGACTCGACCTCGAGGTGCGCGAGCAAGACCTCCGGCGGCAGCTCGGACTCGTCGGAGACGCCTGGCAATACGAAGACCCGCGAGCGCGCCTCGCCCCAACCATTCGCGACGGCGGAGACGTTCGCGCCGCAAGCCGCGACCGTCAGCGTCCGCACGCACGGCTGTCGCCGGCTGGCTCCCTCGACGGTCGCGTCCGTGACCGTCCCGCTCGTCTGGGGCACGAACGCGACCACCCCGCACGTCCCCTCGAGGGCGTCGGTCGTCACCGTGAGGGGGAAACCGCTCGGATCGCTCCACGGCCCGGCGGGCACGTACCCGCGCCGCGCGAGCTCCTCGTCGACCTCCACCACCGACACGTCGTGGCGCATCGTCCTCGTGCGCCGCCCACAATCCCGCAGCTCGAGCGCGGTCAGCGGAGCACGCCAACCCGGCTCGGCGTCGTCGGGCGGAGGCGGGGGCTCTCGGACGACCCAGACGTCCGCGACGAGGTAGGCGACGAAGAGGCAGACGACGAGGAAGACCGCGAAGATCGCGACGCCGACGCTCCGATCACCCTTCTCGTCCTGCTCGCCTCTCGCCACGGAGGCATCATACGTCGGACGCCGCGCGGTTGTTCCGAGAAGACTGTTCCGAGAAGACCACGACGCACCGACGGCCGGCTCGCCGCCAAACCACGCGTGGCTGCAGCTCGTGCCCCGCTGTCAGCGCCGGCCCAAGGCTGCTCAGGTGCGTGGGCCGCTCCGCTCAGGCACGCGGGCCGCTCTGGGGGCGCGGTGCTCGCTCAGGCACGCGGGCCGCTCAGGTGCACGGGCCGCTCAGGTGCGCGGGCGACGCTCGCGCAGCGCCGCGAAGAGCGCGTCGTTCTCGGGTGCGTCGAGCGCCTCGAGCCCCTCGCGGCAGCGCCGCATCCAGTTCGGCTTCTCGTCGAAGGTCCCGGGCACATTCTGTGGCCGGTCCTCCTCCCAGAGGTCCTCGAGCGTGAGCAGCAAGAGATCCCCCGGCCCCTCCGCGACCGCGGTCGCGATCCGGTCGTGCACCACGCGCGGCGTCGCGTCGTCGGGCATCGAGAGGCAGCGGCGCAGGTCCGCGGTGAGCGTCTCGCGCTCGGCCTTCGCCGCCTCGGCGCGGGCCTCGTCGTAGAGACCGAGCTCGACCCAATCGTCGATGTCCTTACCCTGCCACCAGCCGGCCCACGTCGGCAGGTCGTGGGTGTTCAGCGTCGCCACGCTGCCTTCGGGCGGCGCCTCCCACCCCCAGTCGTGCGCGAAGAAGTAGAAGACCCACGTCCGCGCCTCGTTGTGGCGCGCCATCGAGGTCCGCACGGCGTCGGGCACGGTGCCGAGATCCTCGCCGACCAGCCGACATCGGTGGCGATGCGAGAGCAACGAGAGCAACGCGTGCAGCTCGTCGGGGCAGGTGTGGTGGACGTAGACGCCGTCGGTCGCGGCGGCCCCGCTCGGCACCCAGAAGAGCCGGTGGAGCCACGCGGCGTGATCGATGCGCAGCACGCTCGCGTGGCGCATGTGGTGCTCGAGGCATTGGCGCAGATAGCTCCACCCCGTCGCGCGGTCGGCCTCGGGCAGCAGCGGCGGGAAGCCCCAGCTCTGTCCGCCCTCGAAGAGCGGATCGGGGGGAGCCCCGGTCGAGATTCCGGGCGCGAAACGATCGGCGAAGCGCGCCGCGTCGTAGCCGTCGTGGTGCACGCCGAGCGGGAGGTCCACGTAGAGCCCGCCCTCGGCGCCGAGCGCGGCCAGCTGCGCGTCGGCGAGCCATTGCGCGTATTGAACGGTGCGCGCCGCGCGGGCGCGGTCGGGCATCCGCGCGACGCGGCGCTCCACGTAGCCCGCGAGGTGCGGCCGGGCCGCCGCCCAGGTCTCGAGGGCCGCGTGGCGCTCCCCGCTGCAGGCCTCGGCCAAAGCGTCGAGCACGGCGAAGCGGTGGTCGGCGAGCGCCACCCAGTCCAGGTAGTCCGCCTGGGCGGGCGGGCCCGCCTCGAGGAGCCGCCGCGCCGCCTCGCTCGCGCGCAGCTCGGCCTCGGCCCCACGCGGATCCACGTAGAGCTCGTTCCAGAAGAGCCGGCTGACTGGCGCGTAAGGGCTCGGCTCGCCGCGCTCGGCGAAGACCGGCAGGAGCGGCAAGGTCGCGAAGTACTGCCCGCCCTTGGCGTGCGTCGCCGAGAGCGCGCGGCCGAGCGTGCCGAAGTCGCCCGCGTCCGGCGTGATCTCGTCGCGCAGCGCGTAGAGCGGCGCGAAGAGCCCCCAGCGCTTCTCGGGCGCCCCGTACGCGCGCGTCGGCGCGGAGAGGAGCCACGTGGGCGCGTCCGCCACGAGCGCGTCGTGCACGCCGAAGGGGATCCCCTCCACGCGCACGCGGCCGCCATGGCAGCGCGCGCGGCGCTCCCAGCGCTCACCCTCGTCCGAGACCCCCTCGAGGACGATCTCGGCCCCGTCGGCGGCGGCCACCTCGAGGGAGGCGGCGCCGTCCCAGAGCACGTGGACCGACGCCGCGCGACGCTCCGCCCGCAGCAGCTCTCGCGCCTCGTCGGCGTGCTCGATGGGCTCACCGAGCGCTCGGAGCACCGCGAGGATGGAGTCGGTCGAGGCGCGTCGGTGCCGGCCGAGGGCGTCGTGGTACTCGGTCTCGAGTCCACGCGCGCGTGCGAGCTGTTGGAGGGCGTCCATGGAGCGAGCTGGCCTAGAAGATTCCGCTGGAGTAGTCCACCCGAGAGTCACGTTTTGCCGGACAGGGCTCGCGCGATTCGCCGATGATTTCGGCGCATCGCCGTGCGTTCTCACACGCGACACGCGCTCGCCCCCCTCAAACCGTGAGCGTCACTCACCGATCGTGAGCGCACTTCGTGGGGGACTCGTAGCGCATCCGCCCGAAGGTTTGAAGTACGCACGTGCCACGGGCCCTCACGGTCTCTCGGCGCTGAGGGCGCCTCGGCGCAGAGAGAAGAGAGCGCGGAGAGAAGAATGCGGGCAGCACCTCACGGTCCGAAGCGACGCCAGCTCTCGAGGGGCCCACGAGCGATGCGAGCGTACGCTCACGGGAGGGGCCCCCCGGGGCGTCGCGCCCGCTGGGAGAAGCTGCCGACAGCCCCCCGACGGAATAGAGTCGCCACGTGCCGCCTCGCCGACTCGAAAAGCTGCGTGATCCGGTGACCCTCCTCGTCGACGGCGAGCCCGTGCGGGCAGAGCGCGGCGAGCCCGTCGCCGTGGCCCTCGTCGCTGCGGGGAGGCTCGTGCTCGGCCGGAGCGTGAAGTACCACCGCCCCCGCGGTCCCGTGTGTTTCCGTGGCCGATGCGACGGCTGCCTGATGCGCGTCGACGGCACGCCCAACGTGATGACCTGCCTCGAGCCCGCGCGCGACGGGATGGTGGTAGAGACCCAGAACGTCGTGGGGAGCGCCGAGCGCGATCTGCTGGCGCTCACGGATTGGTTCTTCCCCGACGGCATGGACCACCACCACATGTTCACGCGCTTCGCCCCGCTCAACCGGGTCATGCGCAAGATCGCGCGCCGCGTCGCGGGCGTCGGAGAGCTCCCCGACGCGCCCCTCGCGCCACGTCCGCTGCGCGAGCTCACCTCCGACGTGCTCGTGGTCGGCGGTGGGGAGAGCGGCGTCGCGGCCGCGAACGCGGCGGCGCGCGCAGGGGCGAAGGTGGTGCTGGTCGAGGAGCAGACGCTCGGCGGCGAGGCCGCGTTGCGAGGGATGGTGCCGCCCCGACCCGGGCCGCCCGTCGAGGTGCGCGAGCGGACCGCGGCGCTCGGCGTTTGGGACGAGCCACCCCTCGGCTTCACGGGCTACGAGGACGACGACGCGGGCGCGCGGTGGGTCTTGCTCTCGGACGAGCGGGGGCTGACGCGGGCGCGCGTGAAGGCGCTCGTCATCGCGACGGGGCAAGAGGAGGGCGCGATCGCCGTCGCGGGCAACGACCGCCCGGGGGTCGTGGGCGCGGGCGGCGCGCGCCGCTTGCTGGCTGCCGGCGTGCGCGTCGGCGACCGCGTCGCGCTCGTCGGTGACGACGGAGACGAGGGTGACGACGAGCTCGGGCCGTCGCTCCGCGACGCGCTCTCCGGCGCGGGCGCGTCCTGGGTCGAGCGCTTCTCGGCCGAGCAGGTCCTCGCGATCGGCGGCCGCCCGCGGGTGAAGTGGATCCGCGTGCGCGACCGATCCGGCGCGGAGCGGCGCGTCGAGGTCGACGCCGTCGTCACGAGCGCGCCGCCGTCGGCCGTGCTCGCGCTCGCGGCGCAGGCCGGCGCGCGCGCCCGCTTCGACGGGCGCGGCTTCGTGCTCGTGGCCGACGACGCGGGTGGAACGGCGGACCCGCGGACCTTCGCGGTCGGCCGCTGCACGGGGCGACGCGGAGACGAGGCGCACGCGGTCGCGCGACGCGCTGGCGAGGCCGCCGCCAGGGTCGCGCGTGAGGGCGCGTCCGAAGCGCCGCGCGCCCTCCGCGTCTCCTCGCGCGCGCCCGAACCTGGAAAAGAGGCGATGAGCAGCGCGCTCGAGCCGCACGGCGACCGGCGCGCCGCGGGCGCCGCGGGCACCGCGGACGCCGCGACTGATGGCGACAGCCACGCGAAGACGGCTGACAAACTCTTCGTCTGCCGCTGCGAGGACGTCACGCTGCGCGAGCTCCAGGAGTCGGTCGCGCGCGGCCACCGCGATCTCGAGGGCGCGAAGCGCTACACGGGGTTCGGCACGGGGTGGTGCCAGGGGAAGCATTGCGGCGCGCTCTGCGCGCGGATGCTCGCCGCCTCGGGAGGAGAGGTCGCGACCGAGCCCATCACCCCGAGGCCGCCCGTTCACCCCATCGCCCTTGCGGATCTCGCGACGGTGATCGACGAGCCGGAGCCGCGATGAGCGAGCGCGTCACGCACGAGGCGAAGGACCTGCCCACCGAGGCCGACGTCGTGGTGGTCGGCGGCGGCATCCTCGGCCTGGCGACCGCCTACCACCTCGCCCGGATGGGCGCCGGCCGCGTCCTCGTGCTCGAGAAGCACTACCTCTGCAGCGGCGCCTCGGGTCGCAACGGCGGCGGCGTGCGGGCCCAGTGGTCGAGCGAGACGAACATCGCGTTGATGAAGGAGTCGCTCGCGATCTGCGCCGACTTCGCCTCCGCGATGCGCATCAACGTCTGGTTCCGTCAGGGCGGCTATCTCTTCCTCGCGCGCAGCGAGGAGCGGGCGCGGCAGCTCGAGGCGAGCGTCGCGTTGCAGCGCGAGCACGGCCTCCCGACGCGGCTGCTCGATGCGCCGGAGGTGAAGGCGCTCGTGCCCGAGCTCGACACCACGGGCCTCGTGACCGCGAGCTTCAACCCCGACGACGCCGTCGTCTTCCCGTGGCCCTTCGTCTGGGGCTACGCGCGCGCGGCCGTGGCGGAGGGCGTCGGCATCTTTCCCTTCGTCGAGGTCGCCGAGATCACCACCGACGGCCGCCGCGTGACGGGCGTCGTCACCGGCGGCGGCGCGACGATCCGCGCGCCGCTCGTCGTCAACGCCTGCGGCGCGTGGAGCCCCGAGCTCGCGGCGAAGGTCGACATCGCGCTGCCCAATCGCCCGCACCGCCACGAGATCTGCTCGACCGAGCCGCTCAAGCCCTTCCTCGGCCCGCTCGTCGCCGAGCTCGCGACGGGCCTCTACTTCAGCCAGTCGATGCGTGGCGAGATCGTTGGCGGCGTGAGCAACGAGCGCGTCCCCGAGGGGCTCGACCAGGGCAGCTCGCTGCGCTTCCTCGGCCTCTACGCGCGCGCGCTGACCCGGACGATGCCGATCCTCGGCCGCGTGAAGATCCTGCGACAATGGGCGGGCTGCTACGACCTCACGCCCGACGGCAACCCCATCGTGGGGCGCGTCGACTCCCTCGAGGGCTTCGTCCTGCTCTGCGGCTTCATGGGCCACGGCTTCATGATGGCGCCGATCATGAGCCGCATGACGGCGGAGCACCTGCTGAAGGGCCAGCACGACGCGCTCTTCCAGCGCTGGAACCTCCGTCGCTACGAGACCGGCGAGCTGCTCGAGGAGTCGATGATCCTCGGGTGAGGGCACTCGTGCCCTCACCCGAACTTCGGGTTGGGGGCGCCGCGTTCTCGTCGACGACACGCTCCGGCGCCCGGCGAGGAAGGTCGCGGTGACGAACCACGTACGCAGAGAGGTTGGTCCTCTCGACGCCGACGCACCCAAGGACGAGGAGGTCTCGGGGGTCGGTACCGTTCGAGAGGGTCGCCGTGCCCACGCGGTCCGTGTCACGCGGGCCACGAGGTCGACCCGAGATCGACGGGCGCGCTCCGTCGTTCGTGGGAGGTGAACGCGGCACGCCTCCTGCTTTGCTGCAGAGACGCGCGGCTCGGGAACGTTCTGGGCCCCGCGCGGTCAGAGCCGAAGATCGGGGCCGTCGGAGAGGGTCCGGCGAGAGCTCGGTGTCTCGATAGATCCTTGGGTTCGCTCGGGCGTCCGAGCGTGGGCACGAATGGCGGCGAGCGCGTCGGGAGGCGGCGCTCGCGGGGGAGAGCTGCGTCCGCATGTCGAGCCGAGTCGCCAGCCAGAGCACGTCACCTGCCGCCGCGAAGCGCGAGCGCGCGCTCGCGTGGGCGCTCGCGGCCGGTTACCTCGCGCTGCTCTCCGTCGCGCTCTTCGTCCCGCTCGCGCCCCGCGTCTTCTGGACGATCATCATGCCGAGCGTCCCACTCTTCATCGTCGTCGTCGGCTTCCACTCATGGCGGCGCGTCTGCCCGATCGCCACGATAGGCACCCTCGGCCTGCGACTCCACGCGCGCGGCCGCAGGCTCCCGAGAGGATGGCGAGAGCGTGGCGTGGTGGTGGCCTTCGCCATCCTGATCGCGACGCTCGCGCTCCGCCTCGTCGCCACCAATGGAGACGGCGTCGCGCTCGCGCTCTTCCTCGGGGCGCTCGCGCTCGCGGCGATCGCCCTGAACGCTTGGGGCGGAGGGCGCAGCTTCTGCCACTACGCGTGCCCGGTCGGCGTCGTCGAGCGCATCTACACCGACGACGCGCCCTCGCTCGAGCGCCTCCACGCCGAGCGCCGCGGGGAGCAGCCGCGCTCCGCTTGCGCGTCGTGCTCGGGCTGCGCCGCCGCGTGTGTCGACCTCCAACCCGAGCGCGCCGTACGACGTGACGTCCGCGACGACCGCCGACGCGACGTCACCTACGCCTTCCCCGGCGTCGTGCTGGCCTTCTACACCTACTACGCTCTCCGGGCGGGCACGTGGGAGGCGTACTTCGACGGCCGCTGGACCGAGGCGCCCGCCTCGCTCGAGCTCGCCTTCGGGCCGGGCTTCTACTTCGCGCGCGAGCTGCCGGCGATCATCGCGGCCCCGCTCACGCTGGTCGCGTTCGGCGTCGCGTCGCACACGCTCTTCCTCGCGCTCGAGCGCGTCCTCCCGGCCGGCCAGCCTCGCGGACGGCTCGCCAGCGACGGAGCCCACGACGGGGGCCGCGGTGACGACACCGCCAGCGGCCGCGGCGACGACGAGCGTACGCGCGGCGCGCGGGCGCGCGTGCGACGCCAGCGCGCGTTGGCGCTCGCCAGCTTCGCGGCCTTCAACCTCTTCTACCTCTTCGCGGGCGCCCCCACCCTCCGGCTCGTCCCCGGCCTGAGCCGCGTCGTCGCGTTCGTCGTCCCCGTGGTCGCGACGCTCGTGCTCGTCCATCGGCTCCGCGCGACCGAGGACGCCCTCGAACGCGCGACCTCACCGGCCATCTCGCGCGCGACGCCCACACCCACCCCGGACGCGCGGCCAACGTCCGCGCGCTCGGAGGCACGTCGCCTCCCCGTCGTCGCCTCGTGACCTGCATCGCTTCGTGACCTGCATCGCTTCGTGACCTGCATCGCTTCGTGACCTGCACCTGCATCGCTTCGTGACCCGCATCGCCTCGGTGACCCGCGTCGCGACCGCACCGACCCGGAGAGACCCATGACCCCCACCGCGTTGCTCCTCCTCAGCCTCCTCGCGCTGTTGCTCGCGCCGCTGGTCCATGCGCTCGCCTCGCGGGTCCGCTACGGCCTACCCGTGCTGCGCTGGGCCGCGGTCGTCGGCGTCACGGCGCTCGTGGTCGGACACGTCCTCCCCGAGTGCATCGCGCTCGTCGGCCCCGCCGCGGTCGGCCTCGCGCTCACCGGGCTCTTCTTGCCCTTCGCCGCCGAGCGGCTCGCCCACGGCAAGGCCCGAGGGAGCGCGCCGTGGGTCGGCCTGGCGGTCGCGGGGCTCTGCGTGCACGCGCTGATGGACGGCGCCGCCCTCGCGCTCGTCGATGGCCACGTCCGCGACGCGCACGGTCACGGCGAGCGCCACGGGCTCGCCCTCGCCCTCGCCGTGCTGGCCCACCGCGTCCCCGAAGCCGTGGGCCTCTGGGCGTTGCTCTCGCGTCCCGGCGGGATCCTCGCGCTCGCGCTGCTTGGCCTCGGCACGGTGCTCGGCTTCTTCGCGAGCGGGGCGCTCGCGCCAGCGCTCGGCGCCGCGGCGCTGGCGATGCTCCAGGCGTTCGCCGCCGGTGTGCTCCTGCACGTCCTGGCCCACGCCGCGATGCCGCATACGCACCCGCACGCTCCCGGCGCGATGCCGCACGCCCACCCGCACGCTCCTGCGGTGGAGGCCGGCTCGGGCAAGCGGGCCTGATGCGCTTCCCTCGAGGTGTGGTCGCCAACCTCCGTCGGTGGCCTCCCTCGGCAGTCAGCCTCCCTCGGTCGCCTCGGCCTCCCCCGGAGACCCCAGCTCGCCACGTCGACCGTGAAGGTCGACGCGTCGGTGGCGGTGTTGCCGACCCGGCACCGAGCCCGCTCGTCGACGGAATCTCTCGCTGCCTCAGTCAAAGTGGCCGAGCTGCACCCACGTGCCCTGCGCGAGCCGACGCCCGTTCCACCCCGCCGGCAACGTCGGGGTCGTCCACTCGAAGAGGAAGCGCGCGTCCACCGGCGCGAGGTTCGTGCACCCGTGGCTCCGGACGCGACCGAAGTCGTCGTGCCAGTACGCCCCGTGGAGCGCGTACGAGCGCCAATAATATTGGGTCCACGGCACCTCCTCGACCTCGTAGGGGCCATCGTCCGGATCGTGGCCGCGCATCGTCGTCGACAGGTGCTTCTCCTTGATCTGGAAGACCCCCCGCGGGGTCTCGTAACCCTCGCGGCCGCTCGCGACGAGCGTCGCGTAGATTGGCCGGTCGCCCTCGAACGCGATGAGCGTCTGCTCGGCCAAGTTCACCTGCACCCACCGGACACGCGGGGGCACCCGCTCGTCGCGTGGCGCGGCGCGCGCGACGCGGACCTCGGCGCGTCGGAGCGCAAGCCCGTCCGCTGCGACGACGTATCGGTCGCCGTCGACCTCCACCTCACGAGCGATCGGGAAGCGCGCGTATTTCGCGGCCGTGCCCACGCGCGCGAGACCTCCGCGATCGTCGTAGCGGTAGAGCGCGCGCGGCTCGGCGTAGACGAACGCCAGCGGGAGCCGACTCTCACCCTCGAGCCGCTCGCCGACGAGCCGCGAGGGCGGCAGGCGCTCGAGCTCTTCGTCCAGCACGTAGCGCCCACGCACCGAGCGCGCGAAGACCCCGCCCTCGGTGCGCTCCACCTCGTCGAGCGCGACGAAGTAGTCGCCGACCATGCGGAGGTCGACGACCTCTGGCGCGGGCACGTCCTCCCCCTCGGCGGCCGCGCGATAGGCCTCGAGCGCGGGCAGCTCGCTCGCCTCGGGCAGCCGATAGAGCCGCAGCGCCCCGCGGCGCTTCACCATCGCGTACTCGTAGGGCAAGGCCGCGTCGAGCGCCGCGTGCTTCTGCGCGCGCTCGCTCGGGCGAGACGAGATGATGAACCCGTCGCGTGAGCAGACGTACCCCTCCGAGAGCGGGTACCACGCGCCCGCGCAGCCTCGGCCCACGACGCGCTCTCCGACCGGCAAGACGCGGCCCCGCCGGACCAACCCGAGCACGTTCCGACCCCGCTGAGGCCGCGAGTACACGGGCGCGTCGAAGTGGAACGCCGTCGCCGCCAGCTCCTCCCCTTCGCCTAGCTCTGGGAGCTGCAGCGGCTCGAAGGAGGCCGGCACCGATGGCGCCCGGAGGACGAGCGGCTCGACGTCCCGCCCTGCCGCCTGCGCCGCGAAGCCCGCTGGCGCGCCGAAGGGCACCTCGAGAGGCTCCTCGACGTCGATCATCTCGGGCGGAGGCTCCTCCTCGAGGAGACCCTCGAGACCGATCGCCTCGAGGCCTCGTGCGAAGCTCGGCGCCCCTCCGCTCGATGGGACGGCACCCACCGTGAAAACCCCCACGACCACCACCGCGATCGCTCCTACGGCGGCCAGAACCCAGCGCACGCCACCTAGTGTGAACACAAATGTTTGCGACGCAAAGGATTTGACCGCACAACGTAGAGTCATGAGCCAACGGCTTCGAACCCTCGTCGTCCATGCGGGCGAGCACCGTGAGGGTGGCGCAGTCGCCGCCCCGACCTACCGAAGCTCCACCTACGCCCTCGGCGAGCCCGAGAGCTTCGACGACATCCGCTACATCCGCCTGAACAACACGCCCACCCAGCAGGCCGCCGAGGCCAAGCTCGCCGCGCTCGAGGCGGGCGACGCGCTCGTGACGCCGTCTGGCACCGCGGCGGTGTGGCTCGCGCTCAACGCGTGCGTGCAGCCTGGCGAGCACGTGCTCGCGCCGGCACGTGTCTACGGCGGCACGCGCAAGATCCTCGATCACCTCACGGAGCGCGAGGGCGTGGAGGTGACCTACGTGGATCTCTCTCGGCCCGAGACCTGGGAGAGCGCCCGGCGCCCGAACACCCGCGCGTTCTTCTGCGAGACGATCGCGAACCCCTGGATGAGCGTGCCACCCCTCCAAGAGATCGTCGCGTTCGCGCGGCGCCACGGGCTCGTCAGCCTCATCGACAACACGCTCGCGACGCCCGTGCTCTACCGGCCACGCGAGCACGGCTTCGACGTGGTCGTGCACAGCGCGTCCAAGCACCTCAACGGCCACAGCGACGTCGTCGCGGGCGCGATCATCGCGGCGCCCGAGCGCCTGCGCGCGATCCGCGTGCACGCCAACCGCCTCGGGATCTGCCCGGACCCCGAGGCCTGCGCGCTCCTCGTGCGCGGCATGAAGACGCTCCCGCTGCGGGTCGGCGCACAATGCGACGCAGCGATGACGCTCGCGCGCTGGCTCGACGCGCACGCGGAGGTCGACGCGGTCTGCTTCCCGGGTTTGCCAGGCGATCCGAGCCACGCGCGCGCGACGGAGCTCCTCGACGGGTTCGGGACGATGCTCTCGTTCACGCCGAGTGGCGGCGAGCGGCGCGCGCGCGCGCTGATCGCGTCCCTGCGCCTCCCCATCGAGGCGCCGAGCCTGGGCGGCGTCGAGACCCTCGTCTCGCGCCCTGCGACCACGTCCCACGCGGGCCTGCCCGCCGAGCTGCGTCGCTCGATGGGCGTCGACGACGCGATGATTCGCGTCTCGGTCGGCGTCGAAGATCCGGACGACCTCATCGCCGACTTCGAGGCGGCGCTCGCCGAGAGCGCGCTCGCCGACGCGGCGGAGTAGGCACGCCCCCGACGCCGTGTTGGGGCGTGTACGGGGGGTCCGATTGGAGTCGGGTCCGCATCGGTTCCGGGTTCCGAGTCGAGGTCCGCATCCGGGTTCCGAGTCGGGGGTCCACCGTCCGGATCCGGGTCCGCCGTCCGTCGTCCGCCGCCGTCCGGATCCGGTGTCCGGGTCAGGGTCGGGCCATCCAACGGCTGTGTCGTTCCAGCGTCGGGGCCCAAGCCAGTCGCCAGGCGGATGCGCGGATGCGTGAATGCGCGGATGACGCGCTGCGGCGTCGCGCGATCGGGGGGTCGCACCGCCGCCACAGTCGAAACATTTTTTACACGAAATATTTTCGACACAAAAAAAGACGTTTCATCTCGGGCAGTTGGGTCACGACGTCCCCAGCCATGTACTTTGCACCCACTTGATTTGCGTACGAACTTTCATATAACGGGTGGCCGTGCAAGCTATCCCAGTTACCAAGCCTGGCCGGCGCCTCGCCGTCCAGAAGTTCGGCGGCTCTTCGCTCGCCACCACCGACAAGATCGCCAAGGTCGCGCAGCGCATCGCCGCAGAGCGGCGGGACGGTCGACCGATCGTGGTCGTCGCCTCGGCCATGGGCGGTCGCACCGACGCCCTCGTCGAGCTCGCGACCGCGCTCTCCGACGCGCCGGAGCCGCGCGAGCTCGACGCCCTGCTCGCGACGGGCGAGAGCGCCTCGACGGCCCTCCTCGCCATGGCCCTCGAGGATCTCGGCGTGCCCGCCCTCTCGCTCCGCGGTTGGCAGGCAGGCATCCGGACGGAGGGCCCCCACGGCCACGCCCACATCGCCAGCATCGACACCACGCGCCTGCGCGCCGAGCTCGACGCGGGCCGCGTCCCGGTCGTCTGCGGCTTCCAGGGCATCGGACCCGACGGCTGCATCACCACGCTCGGGCGCGGCGGCTCCGACACGAGCGCCGTCGCCGTGGCGGGTGCGCTCGGCGCCGCCTGCGAGATCTACTCGGACGTCCCTGGCGTCTTCACCGCGGATCCCCGCTACGTCCCGAGCGCGAAGCTCGTGCCCTGTCTTCGTTACGACGAGATGCTCACGTACGCGCGCGCGGGCGCCAAGGTCCTCAACACCGACGCCGTCGCGGTCGCCCGCGACCTCCGCGTGCCCATCCACGCCCGCTCGACCTTCGAGCCGGGCGACGGGACCCTGGTCACGAGCGAGGTCCCCGAGACCAGCGTCACGGGCGTCGCCACGCGCCGCGCGGCCTTCCACATCCGGGGCGAGGCCGACGCGGTCGCGACCGCGCTCGAGGCACACCACCTCGTCACGCGCCGCATCCGCGACGGACGGCACGAGGCGCTGATCGTCCTCAACGAAGGCGCCCGCCCCGAGGACCTCGAGGGCGTCGTCGCGATGGGCGCCTACGGCACGGTTTCGGTCGTCGGGCGCCGCGCGCCGCAGCTCGTCGCCGCGGGTCGCGCGGCCCTCGAGAGCGTCGGCCAGCACGCGCTCGACGTCTGGATCGAGGAGCACGCGCTGACGTGCGTCGTCTCGGGCGATCCGCAGCACGCTGCGCGCAGCATCCACTCCGCGCTCATCGACCGTCGCGTCGGTCGGGCGGAGGTCGAAGCGCGTGCTTGACGCGCCAACCGTAGAGCCCGCGAAGGCCATGGAGCCCGCGACGGCCGCTCTGATCCGTCTGCGCCGGACTCGGCCCGAGGACGGCGCAGCGATCTGGTCGCTCCGAGAGGCGGTCGGCACGCTCGACCCCAACAGCGCGTACCTCTACCTGCTGCTCGCCGACCGCTTCCGTGACACGTGCGCGGTCGCCGAGGACGCGAGCGGCGGGCTCGTGGCCTTCCTGACGGGGTTCGTCCCGCCGCGTCAGCCGGACACCTACTTCGTCTGGCAGATCGGGGTCCACACACGCGCGCGCGGGCTCGGGCTCGCAGGGCGCCTGCTCGACCACGTCGTCGACCGGCTCCCCGCGGTGCGCTTCCTCGAAGCCACCGTCTCCCCCTCGAACACCGCCTCGAGCGCGCTCTTCCGCGCCTTCGCCCGCCGACGCGAGGCGAAGCTCGTCGTGAGCGCCGGATATCCAGCCGACCGCTTCCCCGCGGTCGAGCCCCCCCACGAGGCCGAGCCGCTGTACCGCATCGGTCCCTTCGAGCCCTCTCCAACTTCCTCTCCAACCGAGAACACGAGCACCTCATGATCCCGCCCATCTTCGAACGCCTCGAGTCCGAGGTCCGCGGCTATTGCCGCAGCTTCCCGACCACCTTCACGCACGCAAGCGGCGCCACGCTCCGCGACGATCGCGGCCGCGAGTACGTCGACTTCTTCGCGGGCGCGGGCGCGCTCAGCTACGGCCACGACGCGCCGTATCTGCGCGAAGCGCTCATCGCCTACCTGCAGAGCGGCGGCATCGTGCACAGCCTCGACCTGCACACCGCCGCCAAGGCGCGCTTCCTCGAGACGCTCGAGGAGGTCGTGCTCAAGCCCCGCGGGCTCGACATGAAGGTGATGTTCCCCGGGCCGACCGGCACGAACGCCGTCGAGGCCGCGCTGAAGCTCGCGCGCAAGGTCACCGGCCGCACCAACGTCGTGAGCTTCACGAACGGCTTCCACGGCATGACCCTCGGCGCGCTCGCCGTGACCGGGAACGCCGGCAAGCGCGCGGGCGCGGGCGTCCCGCTCGCGCACGGCCGCGCGCTCCCCTTCGACGGCTACCTCGGCGAGGGCGTCGACACGCTCGACTTCTTCGAGCACCTGCTGCGTGACAGCTCGAGCGGCCTCGACAAGCCCGCAGCCGTCATCCTCGAGACCGTCCAGGCCGAGGGCGGCGTCAACGTCGCGAGCGTGGAGTGGCTGCGACGGCTGCGCCGCATCACCGAAGAGCATGGTGTGCTGCTCGTCGTCGACGACATCCAGGTCGGCTGCGGTCGCACGGGCCCATTCTTCAGCTTCGAGCGCACGGGCGACGTGCGCACGGGCGCGATCACCCCCGACATCATCACGCTCTCGAAGTCGCTCAGCGGCTACGGCATGCCCTTCGCCGTCACGATGTTCCGCCCCGAGCTCGACGTGTGGTCGCCCGGCGAGCACAACGGCACCTTCCGCGGCTTCAACCTCGCGATGGTCACCGCGACCGCGGCGCTCGACGCGCACTGGCGCGACGACACCCTGACACGCGAGACCGCGCGCAAGGCCGAGCTCGTCCGCGCACGCCTCGCCAAGATCGCCGCGGCGATGGGCGGCCGCGTCGTGGATCAGCGCGGCCTCGGGCTCATCCAGGGCCTCGAGTGCAGGCCGGCGAAGCTCGCGTCGATGGTCTCGAAGGCCGCCTTCGAGCGCGGCCTCGTCATCGAGACCGCGGGCGCGAACGACGAGGTCGTCAAGGTCCTCCCGCCGCTCGTCATCGACGACGCCGACCTCGCGCGCGGGCTCGACGTGCTCGAGGCGAGCTTCGCCGTCGCAGCGCGGCGTCTGCGTGACGACGACGACGACACGCCAGCGCTCACGAGCGACTATGAGCCTGTCATCCACGCGGGCGCGAGCCACGACGAGGAGGTGCGCCGATGATCGTCCGCACGCTCGACGAGGTCGTCGGCACCGATCGCGACGTGAGCGGGGAGACGTGGACGAGCCGCCGCCTCCTCCTCGCGCACGAGGGCATGGGCTTCAGCATGCACGACACGCTGATCCACGCCGGCACGACGACCGAGATGCACTACAAGCACCACCTCGAGGCGGTCTACTGCGTCGAGGGAGAGGGCACGCTCGAGGACCTCGAGACCGGCCAGACCCACCGCATCGTGCCGGGCACCATCTACGCGCTCGACGGGCACGAGCGGCACGTCCTGCGGGCGACGAAGACGCTGCGCCTCGTGTGTGTCTTCAACCCGCCCGTCACCGGGCGCGAGGTGCACGGCGAGGACGGGGCCTACCCGCCACCGCCCGACGCCGCGGCCACCGCCGCGACGGCTGCCCCGACGCGCTGACCCTCGTCGACCATGGCCGCCGCCGTCTTCGTCCTCGCGCTCATCGCGTTCACGGCGATCGGCGTCGCGTCGAGCCGCGTCAAGCAGCCCACGACGGACGACTACCTGCTCGCGGGGCGCAACGTCCCCGCGTGGCTCACCGCGCTGTCGTCCGTCGCGACGAACAACAGCGGCTTCATGTTCGTCGGGCTCATCGGCTTCGCCTACGCCGCGGGTGTTCAGGCGGTCTGGCTCCAGCTCGGGTGGATCGTCGGCGACTGGTTCTGCTGGCTCCGCTTCCACCGCCGCATCCGCGAGCGCACCGGCGACCTCGGCCTCTCGAGCGTTCCGGCGCTGGCGGGCACGAACGAAGACGGCGGCCGCGACCGCGTCGTCGCTGGCGTGGCCGCGATCCTGACGTTCGTCTTCCTCGCCGGCTACGCCGCCGCCCAGCTGAACGCCGGCAGCACCGCGCTGCACGCGCTCTTCGGGTGGGATCTGCGCGTCGGGGCGCTCCTCGGCGCGGCGGTGGTCGTCCTCTACTCCTTCAGCGGCGGCATCCGCGCCTCGATCTGGACCGACGCGGCGCAATCCTTCGTGATGCTCTTCGCGATGGCCGCGCTCCTCGTCGCGGCCGCGATGAAGATCCCTCCGAGTGAGCTGCTCGGAGCCCTCCGCGAGGCGGATCCCGCGCTCGTCCGTTGGTGGCCCCGAGACCTCCCCTTCGGCTTCGGGCTCCCTACCTCTTGGGCTTCGTCTTCGGCGGCCTCGGCGTGCTCGGACAGCCGCACATCCTCGTGCGCACGTGAGCCTCGACTCGCCGAGAGCATCCCACGCGCGCGCTGGATCTACTTCGCGTGGTTCGTCCCCTTCAGCGTCGCCGCCGTGCTCGTCGGCCTCTACGCGCGCCTGCTGATCCCCGAGCTCCCGGCGGTCGAGCATGGCAACGCGGCCGAGCTCGCGATGCCCGAGCTCGCCGTGCAGCTCCTCCCCGACGCGCTCGTCGGAGTCGCGCTCGCCGGCCTCTTCGCTGCGACGATCAGCACGGCCGACTCGCAGCTCCTCGCTTGCTCGGCCGCCGTCACGCAGGATCTCTTCCCGCGCTGGCGCTCGAGCTACGCGGCCGCGAAGCTCGCGACGCTGACAGTCGGCGCGCTGGCGCTCGGGGTGGCCCTCCACGCGTCGGACGGGGTCTTCTCGCTCGTGCTGATGTCTTGGTCCGCGCTCGGCGCGGGGCTCGGGCCGCTCCTCGTCGTGCGGCTCGCGGGCCGCCCCATCGCCCGCGCGACCGCGATCGCGATGATGGCGGCCGGCGTCGGCACGGTCTTCGGCTGGTCCGCGCTCGGCCTCTCGGGCGCCGTCTTCGAGCTGCTCCCAGGCATGGCGGCGGCGTTCCTGGCCTACGGGATGATGCCGCTCTTCATCAGGCCAGTCCGCTTCGCGCCGCCCACGACCGCCGCCATGACCGGCGCCGGAGCCGCGACCGGCGCCACGACCGGAGCCGGAGCCGCGACTGCCGCCGCGACCGGTGCCGGAGCCGCGACCACCACCGCGACCGGAGCCGGAGTCGCGACCGGCGCCACGACCGGAGCAGCCGGAGCCGCGACCGCCGCCGCGACCGGTGCCGGGACCGGTGCCGGGACCGGTGCCGCGACCGCCGCCGCGACCGGTACCGCGGCAGCGCCGGAGGGTCCCGCCGAATGAACGAGCTCGACGCCTTCATCGCGGTCTTCGTGCCGCTCCTCGCGATCACGAACATCCTCCCCGTGCTCCCGATCGTGTTGTCGATCCTGGAGGAGCTCCCGCACAGCCAGCGCGCGGCCGCAATGCGCCGCGCCCTGATCACGGTCGGCGTGGTCGGTGCGCTCGTCGTGCTCGGCGGTGGGGCGATGCTCCGCTGGTGGGGCCTGACCGCGGACGACCTGCGCATCGCGGGCGGCGTCGTGCTCCTCGTCTTCGCGATCCACGACCTGCTCTTCTCTCAGATGGCGCGGAAGGCGAGCGCGAAGCAGCTCGACGAGGAGATCGAGGCCGAGCTCGGCGCCGAGCACGAGCTCTCCATCGTGCCCCTCGGCGTGCCCATCCTCCTCGGCCCGGCCGGGATGACGGCGCTCCTCGTCTTCGGCGAGACGAGCGGACGCGCCCCGACGCTCGCCGCCTTCGTCGCGACCTTCGCGCTCAACGCCCTCCTGCTCGTGAACGCGAAGCTCGTCCGGCGCGTCTTCGGCCGCGCCGTCGTGCGCGCCACCGGCAAGGTCATGGGCCTCGTGCTCGCGGCGCTCGCCGTCTCGATGCTCCGGACGGGCATCCTCAACACGATCGCCGCCGCGAGCTGACGGTGACCGAGGTGAGCGCGAAGCGCGGCGCCTTTCCCCAGCGGCGCGGCGGCGCTACGCCCGGGGGCATGTCGCGTGACGTACGCCTCGAAGGCCTCCTCGCCCGCGTGAGCCCGAGCCTCGCGGGCCTGACGCCCTACACCGTCCCGCCCGTCCCGCCGCGCATCAAGCTCGACGCCAACGAGAGCCCGTGGAGCCTCACGGGCGAGGCGCGCGCCCTCATCGCCGAGCGCCTCGCCGCCCTCGACCTCCATCGCTACCCCGACGGTCGCGCCGAGGCCGTGCGGCAGGCGCTGGCCGAGCGCCTCGGCGCGCGCCCCGACGAGCTCGTCATGGGCGTCGGCTCGGACGAGCCGATCGCGATCCTCCTGTCGACCTTCTCCGCGCCCGAGGGGGGCCGGCCGCCCGCCGTGCTCTTCCCGGGCCCGAGCTTCGTGATGTACCGCCTCGGCGCGCTCGTCCGCGGGCTGCGCCCCGTCGAGGTCCCCCTGCGCGACGACTTCACGCTCGACGCCGACGTGCTCGACGCCGCCCTCGCGCACGAGCGCCCCGCGCTCGCCTTCTGGGCGACCCCGAACAACCCGACCGGGAACTCGTTCGACGCCGCCACGCTCCGCGCCCTCGTGGAGGCGCACCCCACCACGCTCCACGTCGTCGACGAGGCCTACGGGCCCTTCCAGCGCGAGCGACCCGAGGACGCACCGCTCACGCTCGCGGGGTGGATGGACGAGCTGCCCCAGGTCGCCACGCTCGGCACCTTGTCGAAGATCGGCTTCGCCGGCGCGCGCTTCGGCTGGGCGCGCCTCCGACCCGAGCTCGCCTACGAGATGGAGAAGGTGCGCCAGCCCTTCAACCTCGACGCGATGGCGCAGGCGCTCGCGCACCTCGTGCTGACGGACCTGAAGGATCTGCTCGAGGCGCAGCTTCGCTCGATCGTGCGGGAGCGGGAGACGCTCGAGGCCGGGCTCGACACGTTGGGGATCGAGCGCTTCCCCTCGCGCGCGAATTTCGTGCTGCTACGCACGCCCCTCGACGCCGCCGAGCTGCACCGCCGCCTGCTCGATCGCGAGGTCGCGGTGCGGGTCTTCAAGGACCCGCGCCTGGCCCGATGCGCGCGGGTGACGGTCGGCACCCCCGACGAAAACGCCGCCGCGCTGACCGCGCTCGAGGCCGCGCTCCGCGCCTGAGAGCCGCGCGCCACGCGTCGCTCGGGGTCACTGCGCGGCGCGCGTCTCGATGGTCGTCCCGCGCGCGAGCGTCTTGTGCACGGGGCATTTGTTCGCGATCTCGAGCAAGCGCGCGCGCTGCTCGTCATCGAGCGGGCCCACGAACGCCACCTCGCGCTGGATGTGATCGGGAGGATCCTCGCCGACCCGCTTCTCGTGCGAGAGGTGGACGTCGACCCGCTCGAGCGGCCAACCCTTGCGCTTGGCGTAGAGCGCGCAGGTCATCGAGGTACAAGCGCCGAGCGCCGAGAGCAGCAGTTCGTAGGGCGCGGGCCCGGTGTCCGTGCCGCCGAGGGACTCGGGCTCGTCCGCCACGAGCGAGAACCTCCGAACCTCGATCGCCTGGGCGAACCCGCTGGCGTCTCCGCTGACCTTCGCTTCGACCGACTTCATCTTCGTCTCCAGTCCCCCCGACCCGCCACGACCGCGACGTCGCTCTCTTGGACGCCGCGGGACACCCGCCGTTTCGGGGCGCCCGCCGTTTCGCGGGCGCCCACCGTTCGGAGCATCGCGGCGCTCCGGCTCCTGCCGCGGCGGCGGCCAGCGCCGCTTCGCCGCCGACCGCGCGCAACTTGCCTCAGCGGCCGACGTTCCACGGAGGCCGCCGTGGAGGCGCCGGTCGGAGCCGAGGAGGTCTCGGGGCCGAGCCGATTCAGCCGAGGCGACGGATGATCGCGTCCGCGAACTCCTGCGTCTTCAGGTTCCCGCCGATGTCGCCCGTCTTGTCGCCCTCGGCGAGCGCGGCGTTGTAGGCCGCCTTGATCGCCTCGGCGGCTGGCTTGCAGTCCGCGAGCCCCATCTCGAAGGTCATGTGGTTGAGCATCATCACGCCGCTCATCAGGAGCGACATCGGGTTGGCGATGCCCTTGCCAGCGATGTCCGGCGCCGAGCCGTGGACCGCCTCGAAGACGGCGTAGTCGTCACCGAGGTTCGCGCCGGGCGCCACGCCGAGGCCGCCGATGAGCCCCGCGCAGAGGTCGCTGAGGACGTCACCGTAGAGGTTCTCGAGCAGGAGCACGTCGAAGCGGGTCGGGTCCTGCACGATGCGCATGCAGCCCGCGTCGATGATCACCTCTTCGTAGGCGAGCTCGGGGAAGCTCTTCTCGTGCTCTTCGCGCGCGCAGCGGATGAAGAGCCCGTCTCCGAGCTTCATGATGTTCGCCTTGTGCATCGCAGTGATCTTCTTGCGGCCACGCTTGCGGCTGTACTCGAAGCCGTATCGCGCGAAGCGACGCGAGGCGCGATCGGTCACGACCTTCAAGCTGGTCACGACGCCGGGCGCGATCTCGTTCTCGATGCCGCTGTAGAGCCCCTCCGTGTTCTCGCGCAGCACGATGATGTCGACGCCCTCGAAGCGGGTGGGGACGCCGGGCATGCTGCGGATGGGACGGACCGCGGTGTAGAGGTCGAGCGCCTTGCGGAGCGAGACGTTCACCGACCGGAAGCCACCTCCGACCGGCGTCGTGCAGGGCCCCTTCAGCGCGACCTTCGCGTCCCGGATCGCGTCGAGGGTCGCCGCGGGCAGCACCTCGCCGCCGCGCTCGAGCGCCTCGAGGCCCGCGTGATGCTCGACCCAGCGGATCGGCGCCTTCGCGGCGGAGAAGGTGCGCTTCACGGCCTCCGAGATCTCGGGGCCGATGCCATCACCGGGGATGAGGACGACGGTATGCTCGCTCACTTCGGGCTCCTCTCGGCCAGCCAAGCTGGCCCTGCGTCGGGCGGCCCCATGGGCCGTCGAGCGGCGGTGCGCGGTCGACGGCGGCGGCGCAGACCGCGCCGCGGGGTCGGGGCGCACCATAGCAAAGTCCCCCTCGGGCGGGTGTGATTCCCGGCAATTTCGAGCCTGCATCGGCGGCACGGCGTTCACGATTCGGGGCCCCGGGGCCGTTGACACCGACGGGCGCAGAGGCTACCTGACCCCGCCGAAGCGGCCCTCGCCGCGCAGCCCGGACAGAAGGACGAACGATCATGCCGATCTCGGTTGGTGAGACCCGCGATGTGCTCGCGGACCTCGCCCAGCGCCTCGATGCGCTGGGGAGGTATCTTTGACGTCGATGGCCTGAGACACGAGGTCGATCGCCTCACGAACCTCTCGGTTCGCGAGGGTTTCTGGGACAAGCGCGAAGAAGCCGAGAAGCTGATGCGCGACCGCGCGCGCGCCGAGGAGACGGTCCTGACCTGGGACCGGCTCAAGAGCGACGTGCAGGGGCTCGACGAGCTCTTGCAGATGAGCGACGGCGACGACGACGAGCTCGACGAGCTGGTCGAGCAGGTGCCCGAGCTCGAGAAGGGCGTCCGCCAGCTCGAGCTGCAGCGAATGCTGCTGCCCGACGACGACCAGGACGCCATCCTGTCGGTCAACGCCGGCGCTGGCGGCACCGACGCTCAGGACTGGGCGGAGATGCTCCTGCGCATGTACCAGCGCTGGTGCGAGAAACGCGGCTATAAGGTCGAGATGCAGGACCTCTCGCGCACCGAGGTCGGCATCGCGAGCGCCTCGATGCTCGTCAAGGGGCCGAACGCCTACGGCTTCTTGCGGGCCGAGAACGGCGTGCACCGCCTCATCCGCGTCTCCCGCTTCAGCGGTCGACGCGAGACGAGCTTCGTCGCCGTCAGCGTCGTGCCGGATCTCGACGACACGGTCGAGGTCGACATGCAGGAGAAGGACCTCGAGATCTCCGTGATGCGCTCGGGCGGGGCGGGCGGTCAGCACGTCAACCGGACCGAGTCCGCCGTGCGCATCGTCCACAAGCCGACCGGCTTCACCGTCCGCTCCGACAGCGAACGCTCGCAGCACCAGAACCGCGAGCAGGCGATGCAGCGCCTGCGCGGCTTGCTCTACGAGAAGCAGCGCCGGGAACAAGAGGCCGCCTTCGAAGAGGCCTTCATGAGCGACCAGGGCGAGATCGCCTTCGGCAGCCAAGCGCGCACCTACACCCTCCACCCCTACAAGATGGTGAAGGACGAGCGCACCGAGATGAAGGTCGGCAACGCCGAGGCCGTGCTCGACGGTGACCTCGACGGCCTGATGGAGAGCTACCTCCTGATGACGGCCGACAAACGAAAAGAGAAGAAGTCCGCGGACGCGGCGAAGAGATGAGCCCGGTCGGGCGTTCCCACCCCGGAGCGGCCCGACGTCCGGCTTCCCACGTTCCCCCCTGACCTGCCCCGCCGCGGCGTGGGCTTCCGGAACCGAGACCGAGCCATGGCGAGCGAAGACGAGCTCCGCGACGCGCGACGCGCGAAGATCCCCACCCTCGAGGCAGCGGGCACCCGCGCCTTCCCCAACGACTTCCGCGTGAACGAGGCGATGGAGTCGCGCCGCCGCGAGGTCGTCGACCTCGCGCTCGGCGACGCGGAGAACCGCGAGGGGCTCCCCGAGGAAGGCGCGCTCGAGGGCGGAGAGCCCGAGACGTGGGTCTACGGCCGCGTCATCGCCAAGCGCGGGCCCTTCGTCGTCATCCGGACCCCCTACGGCGACGTCCAGGCACTCGTCCGGGCCAAGGACAGCAAGGACGTCGCGAGCCCCCTCTCGGCCGACGAGCAGCGCATCGCGCAGACGCTCGACCTCGCCGACCACATCGCCGTCCGGGGCCCCCTCGTGCGCACGCGCACCGGCGAGCTCGCGGTGCGCGCCCACGCCTACCGCCACCTCGGCAAGGCGATGCTCCCCCCGCCCGCCAAATGGCACGGCCTCAAGGACGTCGAGAAGCGCTACCGCGAGCGCTACGTCGACCTCTGGGCGAACCCCGACGTCAGCCGCGTCTTCCGCGCGCGCTCGCTCATCGTCCAGACGCTGCGCCGCGAGCTCGACCAGCGCGGCTTCCTCGAGGTCGAGACGCCGCTCCTGCACACCGTGCGGGGCGGCGCGACCGCCAAGCCCTTCCACACCCACCACAACGCGCTCGACCTCGACCTCGTCCTGCGCATCGCCCCCGAGCTCTACCTCAAGCGCCTGCTCGTCGGCGGCCTCGACCGCGTCTACGAGATCGGCCGCAACCTCCGCAACGAGGGCATCAGCACCCGGCACAACCCGGAGTTCACGATGCTCGAGTTCTACCAGGCCTACGCGACCTACGAAGACCTGATGGACCTCGCCGAGTCGATGCTCAAGGCCGTCGACGCGGCGGTGCGCGCGAGCTTCCCCGATGGCTTCCACGGCGAGGACGCTCCCGAGCGCCCCTTCGACCTGCAGGCCGCGTGGCGCCGCGTGCCGATGCGTCAGGCGCTCGAGGACGGCGCCCGCGCCGCGGGCCTCGAGCTCGATCGGGCGACGATCGACGACGAAGCCGCGCTCGCGGCCTTCGCCAGGTCGCTCACGGGCATCGGGGAGCACGACCGCAAGGTGCTCGCGAAGTGCCGCACGCACGGCGACCGCGTCTTCGCGCTCTACGAGCTCCTCGCCGAGCCGCGGCTGACCGAGCTCTACCGCACCGAGGACGGCGCCTACAGCGTGCCGGTCTTCATCACCGAGTACCCCTTCGAGGTCAGCCCGCTCGCGCGCAAGAACGACGCGGACCCGCGCTGGGTCGACCGCTTCGAGCTCTTCGTCGAGGGCCGCGAGATCGCCAACGCCTTCAGCGAGCTCAACGACCCGGACGACCAAGCCGAGCGCTTCCGCGCCCAGCTCGACAACCGCGAGAGCGGTGACGAGGAGGCGATGGACTTCGACGCCGACTACATCCGCGCGCTCTCGGTGGGCATGCCGCCCGCCGCGGGCTTCGGGCTCGGGGTCGACCGGCTCGTGATGATGCTCTGCGAGCAGGCCTCGATCCGCGACGTGCTGCTCTTCCCCTTGCTGCGTCCCGAGGCCCCCCGCGCGGGCGACGACGAAGACTGAGCCACGTGAAGGCCTGGCACCACCTCGCCCTCGGCGGCCTCGTCGTCCTGCTCGGAGTGGGCGCCGCCGGCGCGTGCTTCACCTTCGACCAGCTCACCTGGATGCTCGTCGCGTGGGCGCTCGTCCCCGTGGGGCTCTTGGAGCTCGCGTGGGGCGCGTCCCGCTCGGGCAGCGTTCGGGGCACCCGCACCCGCTACGGCGCGCTGCCGGCCTTCTACGTCTTCGCGGCGACGGCCCAGCTCGGCAGCGTGATCGCGCTCGGCGTGCTCTGGCCCGAGGTCGTGATGTGGGGCGCGAGCGGCGGCCCGATCCTGCTCCTGCCCGCGGCACACGTGCTCCTCGTCGCGGTGACGGTGGTCCTCGCCATCCTCACGGTGCGCCGCGGCGCGACGCTCCAGCCGGGCATGAAGGGACGCGGCCGCCTGCAGCTCGCAGCGCTCGTGACGATGCTCTCCCTCGCGCTGCAGCACCTGCCGCTCCTCCTGATGGTCGTGGGCGCCGGCGCGGCGATCACCTCGGGCTTCAGCTTCACCTACAGCCTCGACGAGGCCCGCCTGGCGCTCGCGGGCGATCTCCAGAACGCCCTACCCTGGCTGGCGCTCGCGAGCGGCGTCACGATCGTCGCCGACCTCGTGCTCCGCGCGAGCCTCTGGTACCTGCTGCCCGAGCGCTTCCGGTTCTACTTCTGGCTGCTCTTCGACGCCGCGCTCACCGTAGGCTTCGCGGTCGCGACCTTCACGCTGCCGCTGCAGCCGCTCGGCCCCGAGCCCGAGGCGCTCGTCGACCCCGTGATCCGGCTCTCGCTCACGGCCGCCTTCGCGCTGCGCGTCTTCGTCCGGATCCTCCCGCTGCTCATGCAGGGCCTCGAGGCGACCAGCTTCGAGCTGCTCGTCGCCTCGCGCCACCTCCGCGCCAAGAAGAGCGGCTTCCTCGCGACGATCGGCGGCCTCTCGATCCTAGCCGTCGCCGTCTCGACCGCGATGCTGGTCGGAGTCCTCAGCGTGATGGGCGGCTTCCGCAACGACCTCAAGCAGAAGATCCTCGGCAACCAAGCGCACATCGTCGTCGACCTGGAGCGCCGCACCTTCGAAGGTTGGGGTCCCCTCATCGAGCAGATCGAGCGGGTGCCGCACGTCGAGGGGGTGACGCCCTTCGTGACGGGCGAGGTGATGGTCACCTCGGCCACCAACATGGCGGGCGCGGTCTTGCGCGGCATCGACCCCGCGACGGTGGGGCGGGTGACGGACCTCGAGCGGAACCTCACGCGCGGTCGGCTCGACTACCTCGTGCACCCCGAGCGCATGCTGGACCTCCCCCCCGAGGAGCGCCGCTCGATCCTCCCGCTCGACGGCCCGAACGACACCCGCGGCCTCCTCGACGAGATCGCGAACGAGATCAACGACGAGCTCGCGCGTCAGCGCACCCCGGGACCGACGCCCCCGCGCGAGGTGCCGCCGCCGAGCGAAGGGCTGCGCGAGGCGCTCGGGACCGACCTCGACGAGTTCCTGGTCGATCGCCCGGCGAGGACGCCGACCACGCAACCTGCGGCGGACGTCCTGCCCGGCATCATCGTCGGCAAGGAGCTCGCGCGCAGCCTCCGGGTCTACCCCGGCGACGAGATCGACGTCATCAGCCCCCTCGGCGAGCTCGGCCCCGCGGGCCCGATGCCCAAGAGCCGCCGCTACCGCGTGGCGGGGGTCTTCTACAGCGGCATGTACGAGTTCGACATGAAGCTCGTCTACGTGCTGCTCGAGTCGGGGCAGCGCTTCTTGAGCACGGGCGACGCCGTCAGCGGGATCGAGGTGAAGGTCTCGAACGTCGACCGCGCCCCCGAGGTCGCGACCGCGATCCGCCGCAGCCTCGTCGAGAGCGGCCGAGACGACCTGCGCGTGCAGGACTGGCAGGAGCTCAACCGCGGGCTCTTCGGGGCGCTCGCGCTCGAGAAGCTCGCGATGTTCGTCACCCTCGGCATCGCCGTGTTGATCGCGGGGTTCTGCGTCTTCGGCACGCTCACGCTGATGGTCCAGGAGAAGAGCCGCGAGGTGGGCATCCTCTTCGCGATGGGCACGACGCGGTCCGCGATCGTCCGCGTCTTCATCGTCGAGGGGCTCCTCATCGGCCTCTATGGCGCGGTGCTCGGGTTAGGGCTCGGGTACCTCGTGACCTTCGTCTTCGAGCACTTCGGCTTCCGCCTCAACCCGGAGGTCTATTACATCGATCGCCTCCCCGTGAACGTCGATCCCGTCGAGTTCACCGCCGTCGGCCTCGTCGCCCTCGGCGTCTGCGTGGTCTCCACGATCTTCCCCGCCGTCCTCGCGAGCCGCCTCCGGCCCGTGGACGCCCTCCGCCTCGACTGAGGCGTCGCCCCCACCGAGCACGAAGGTGAGATCCTCCGCATGAGCCCGAAACCCGGCCAGCTTGGCGAGCCCCTCGTCGTCGCCCGCGACGTGAAGAAGACCTTCGTGCACGAGGGCAAGGACGTGGAGGTGCTCCGCGGCGTCGACCTCTCGATCGGGCGCGGCGAGATGGTCTGCGTCGTCGGCCAGTCGGGCACGGGGAAGAGCACCCTCCTGCACATCCTCGGGACCCTCGATCTACCCACGAGCGGCTCGATCACCTACGAGGGCCGCGACGTCACGCGGCTCTCGAGCCGCGAGCTCGCGCTCTTCCGCAACCGCTCGCTCGGCTTCGTCTTCCAGTTCCACCACCTCCTGCCCGAGTTCGACGCCCTCGAGAACGTGATGATGCCGGGGCTCGTCCAAGGGCGGCCGCGAGGGCCGCTCCGACAGAAGGCCCGCGCGCTCCTCGAGGAGGTCGGGCTCGCCCACCGGCTGGCCCACCGGCCCGGCGAGCTCAGCGGCGGCGAGCAGCAGCGCGTCGCGCTCGCCCGCGCGCTCGTCCTCGACCCGGCGCTCGTCCTGGCCGACGAGCCGACCGGCAACCTCGACAGCCGCACGAGCGAGCAGGTGCAGCAGCTCTTCTTCGAGCTCAACGAGCGCCGGGGGACGACCTTCCTCATCGTCACCCACAGCCGGGACATGGCCGCGCGGATGCCGCGGGTCGTGGCCATGCGTGACGGCCTCATCGAGCGTGACGAGCGGAAGGTCGAGGGTTATCGCGACACCGATCGGCGGGCCGAGGCCGCCCTCGAGGCGATCCCGCGCGACGACGAGCCCGCGAGCGTCGACGCGGCGGCCAGCTCGAGCGCCGAGCCCGCCGACGACTCCGCCTCCGAGGAAGACGACCCGGCGCTCGACCGTACGTCGGCGCAGCGTCCCTCGCCGAAGACGCCCGAGGGAGAACCCACGCCCGACGAATCCCCGAACGAAGTCGCTCGGGACCGAGCTTGACCCCCCTGGACCCCACGGCTATGACGCCGCGGCCCGGACCCCTCGGAATGCGCCACTTCCCTCGATTGCTCGCTCTCGTCGCTCTGCTCGTCCTCGGGCACGGGCCGGGGCTCGCGCAGCCTCCCGCCGACGACGAGGAGGACGACGAGGGCGCGAGCGCCACCGCGGATGCCGACGCGGACGAGGACGACGAGGACGAAGAGGGCGAGCCTCCGCGACGCGCGCCCGGCGCCGCCGAGGGCTTCTACGGCGACCCCTACGACGATCAACAAGACGCGGGCCCCACCGCGCCGCGGACGCTCTGTCACGGGCGCATGATCCGCGAGGTCCGCGTCGAGGGCGCGCGCCGCGTGGACGCGGACGACGTGCGCGCGACGATGCGCTCGCGCCGCGGCCTGCCCTGCACGGACGAAGAGCTCGCGCGCGACGCGCGGGCGCTCTGGGATCTCGGCTTCTTCGAGGACCTCGTCTTCGAGGCCAACCCACGCGGCAACGAGATCGACCTCGTCGTGACCATCCGCGAACGTCCGGCCATCGCGCGGATCCTCTACGAGGGCAACGACGAGGTCGACGAGGACGACATCGAGAAGAAGGTCACGCTCCGGGAGGGCGCGATCCTGTCGATCCCCGAGGTCCGCGCGCAGATCACGAAGATCCGCGACCTCTACGCCGAGGAGGGCCACTTCCTCGCGCGCGTCCGCTACGACATCCGCCGCGTCGAGGGGCGCGAGGAGGTCGAGGTCCGCTTCATCATCGACGAGGGCCCCGAGGTCAGCGTCCGGCGCATCCGCTTCGTCGGCAACCGCAACGTCCCGTCGTCGGAGCTCCTCGGGATCATGCAGACCTCCGAGGTGGGCTTCTTCTCGTTCATCACGAGCAACCACCACTACAACCGCAACGTCTTCGACGAGGACGTCACGCGCCTGCAGGCCTGGTACTACGACAAGGGCTTCCTCGCGGTCTCGGTGGGCACGCCCCGCATCGAGCTCACCGCCGACCGGGCCCACATCGACATCACGATCCCGATCGACGAGGGCCCCCGCTTCCGGGTCGGCCGGCTCCGCGTGCGGGAGGTCGACGAGAGCGGCGCCGAGTCGGAGTCGCTGCGCGACAACCTCCGCGACGAGATCGACCTCGAGAGCGGCGATTGGTTCAACCGCACGCGCATCGCCCTCGGCATCCAGTCCATCACCCGCATCTACCGCGATCAGGGCTTCGCCTACGTCGACCTGCAGCCCGAGACGGACCTCGACCAAGAGCGCCGCATCGTCGACATCACGGTGAACATCGAGCGCGGGCCGCCCGTGCGCATCGAGCGCATCAACATCCGCGGCAACTCGAAGACCCGCGACAGCGTGATCCGCCGCGAGATGACCGCGCACGAGGGCGCGCTCTACAACCAGACCGCGGTCGAGTTCAGCAAGCGCATGATCGAGGCGCTCGGCTACTTCGAGCGCGTCGACCTCCAGGAGGAGCGCGGCTCGGCGCCGGACCGGATGATCCTCAACATCTCGGTCGTCGAGCGGGCCACGGGCACCTTCCAGGTCGGCGCCGGCTTCTCGTCGATCGAGCAGTTCATCCTCACGGCGCAGGTCCAGCAGGACAACCTCTTCGGCAACGGCCAGAGCCTCTCGCTGCAGATCCAGCTCTCGGGCATCCGCCAGCTCATCCAGGTCCGCCTCTTCGAGCCGTGGTTCCTCGGCACGCGCTGGGGCCTCGGCGTCGACGCCTACAAGACCATCCGCCAGTTCATCGACTTCAACCAGGACACGACCGGCGCCGGCCTGACGCTCGCGCACCCGATCGTCGACCAGCGCCTGCGCTTCTCGCTGAACTACCGCGCCGAGTACGTGTCGATCGCCACGCGTACGGGCGGCTTCTTCCAGTCGGGCGGCGGCATCGGCGCCGCGGGCTTCGCGATCTTCCAGCGCACGCCCCTCGCGGGCCTCTTCCGCGACGGCCTCACAAGCTCGCTCCGGGCGAGCCTCACCTGGGACAACCGCAACAACCGCCTCTTCCCCTCGGATGGCTGGTTCGCGAGCTACTCCTTCGAGATCGCCGACCGCTTCCTCGGCTCCGACCAGATCTTCACGCGGCACACGGGCTTCGTCCGCTTCTACCGCGAGCTCTTCAACCTCGGCGCCCAGCGCCCGGTCGTCTTCAAGGTCAACCTCGAGGGCGGCTACATCTCGAGCCGCGCCGACCTCGGCGTGCCGATCTACGAACGCTTCTACCTCGGCGGCATCTTCAACGTCCGCGGCTTCCCGTTCTTCGGCCTCGGCCCGCGCGCGGCGATAGGCCGAACCTACGATCCGGGCGCGACGATCCCGCGTCCCGGCAATGGCCAGGCTGGCGGCGTCGCGATCGGCGGCAACTTGCAGCTCTTCTACCAAGCCGAGCTCGAGATCCCGATCCTCCCCGAGGTCGGCATCCGCGGCGTGCTCTTCACCGACGGCGGCAACGTCTGGAACACCGAGGCGCGCCTCTGCCAGGCACCCGAGATCTCGGGTGGCGACAGCTCGACGCGCCCCTGCGGCTTCGACCCGCTCGGCATCCGGAGCTCGTGGGGCTTCGGCCTCCGCTGGTTCTCCCCCCTCGGCCCGCTCCGCTTCGAGTGGGGCCTGCCGATCGCGCGGCGCTCGTACGAGAGCGCGATCCGCTTCGAGTTCACGATCGGCAACTCGTTCTGATGGGCCGCCGGAATCCCACCCCCCGGCGGCGGTTGAATCCGGGCTCGGCCGGGCTCGTCCATCCACGGAGCTCCCACCGAGCTCAATTGCCGGCTCGATCGTCGGCCGTTCGACCGTCTGCTGCTTCAACCCCCGACTCGCTTGAATTGTCGTCGCGCGAGGGCTAGTCCCTCCGCCCAAAGGAAGCCCATGAGCCTCAAGCGCCACGCCATCACCCTGCTCGCCGCGCTGATCGTGTCGAGCGTCGCCCCCGAGCTCTACGCCCAGACCAAGATCGCGGTGGTCGACCTGCAGCGCGCGCTCAACGAGACCGACGAGGGCCGGACCGCCAAGAACCGCCTCAAGCGGCTCTTCGAGCGTCGCCAGCGCGAGCTCGACCAGGCGCAAGAGAAGCTCAAGAAGATGAAGGAAGACATCGAGCGCCAGAAGAACGTGCTCAGCCGCGAGGCGCTCGAGTCCCGGCTCGAGGAGTACCAGAAGGCGTTCATCGAGCTGCAGTCGGTCTACGTGGAGTACCAGCGCGAGCTCGCCGAGAAGGAGGCGCAGCTCACGAAGGTCATCCTCGAGCGGATGACCGAGATCCTCCGCCGCATCGGTCAGTCCGACGGGTACACGCTCATCGTCGAGCGCAACGAGGGCGGCGTCGTCTGGGTCCCCTCGAACCTCGATCTCACCGATCAGGTGATCCAGACGTACAACACCGAGAACCGCTCGGGCACGATGTCGACGATGTCGACCATGTCGACCACGATGCGCTGAGCGTCGTCGGCCTCGCACCATGAAGGGCCCGAGGGCAGCGCTACGATGGAGCGTCTGCGCGCTCGCGCTGTCCAGCGTGGGCGCGCTCGCCCAGCCCACGGGTGAGCGGTCCACGGGTGACCAGCCCGCAGGCGGCCAGCCCACGGGTGAGCGCGGCGCCGCCCCCCACGATCTCGCGTCGCTGCTCGCCCTCGCGGAGGCCCGCTACCCGTCACTCGAGGCCCGCTCCGCGGCGATCACCGCCGCGCGGGCTCGGCTCGACGAGGCACGCCTCTCGCCCTTCTTTCAGACGGAGATCCAGGCTGGGACGACGATCGCGCCGCGCGCCGAGGGCACGCCGATCTTCTCGAACCAGAACCAGCTCCCCGTCGACAACGGCTGGGCGCCGGTCGTCGAGGTCGCGGTCCGGGGCGTCGTGCCTCTCTACACCTTCGGCAAGCTCCGCAACGCCTGGCGCGCCGGCCGCGCTGGCGTCCGCGCCGCCGAGCTCGACCGCGACCGCGCACTCGCGCAGCTCCGCTTCGACGTCCGCCGCGCGTACTTCGGGCTGCAGCTCGCGCTGGATGTTCAGCAGATGATCCGCGAGGGGCGCGGCCACCTCGAGCGCGCCGTCCGCACCCTCGACGAGCTCCTCGAGGACGGCGACGCCGACGTGAACCCGATGGACCGCTACCGCCTCCGGACCGCGCTCGCCGAGATCGAGGCGCGCGCGTCCCAGACGACGCGGCTCGAGACCTCCGCGCGCGCGGCGCTGCGGGTGCTGACGGGGGAGCGAGAGATCCAGGTGCCGGACTGCCCGAGCGAGCCCGTGCGCCTCCCGAGCGATGACGTGGCGCGGGCCACCCCGGACGGCCGCCCAGAGGTGGGCATGCTGGCGGCCGCCATCGACGCCCGAGAGGCCGCCTTCGAGGCGCAGCGCGGCGCCTACGCCCCCGACTTCGGCCTCGGCTTCCAGGCGGGCATCTCGTACGGCCCCGGCGTCACGAACCAGCAGAACCCGTTCATCCAAGATCCCGCCAACCGCCCGATCCTCGGCGCCGGCCTCTTCTTGCGATGGAACCTCGACTTCGTCGGCAACCGCCACCGCGTCCGCCGCGCCGAGGCCGAGCTCGAGACGACACGCGCGCAGGCGCGCGAGGCGCGCCTCGGGATGGAGCTCGAGATCGAGCTGGCGCGCGAGGCGTATCGCGACGCGCAGGAGCGCGAGGCGTCGTGGGGTCGCGGCGAGCGCGAGGGCCGCGCGTGGCTCGTCTCGGCTGCGCAGGCTTACGACGTCGGCGCCGCCACCCCTCGCGATCTGGTCGACGCGCTCCGCGCATACTTCGAGTCGCGCTTCTCGCACCTGCAGGCGATCCTCGACGTGAACCTCGCCGCCGCGGAGCTCGAGCGCGTCACGGGCGTCGCGCTCGAGCCGACGGACGGGTGGGAGCGGGGCTGCGACTGAGCGCTCGTTGTCGCCGCGTTCGGGTCCGCGCTGAAAGTAGGGTCGGAGGCGAGCGCCGTCGTGCGCTGCGCGCACGACAGCGCTCGCAGGGTCCATCGCGCGCGAGGTGGCGACGTCCCGTGTCGAGCGTGCGGCGGTCTTCCGGAGCGGCGGCTGGGCTTGCCCGCTCCGCGCTGAGGCGCTGCGCTCGGCAGGCGGGTGATAGGCCGTCGGGCGGACGCGGCGATCGCAGACTCGGTGCAGCTCTGTATCCAACTCCGCGACGCTGCAGGTGCGCGCGCGTGCCCGTCCACGTCGTCCCCGTCCACGTCCACGTGCCCGTGCGCGTGCGCGACCAGAAACGACCGTCGTGGTTCCGAGCTCACCACCGCGAAGCACAGCTGCTTCCTGCGACCCGGCCTCGGACCAACCGGACACGCACGCGGCCAGGCCCGGACCCGGAGCCTGACTCCGACTCGACTCGGACTCGGACTCGGTCTCGGTCTCGGTCTCGGACTCGGTCTCGGTCTCGGTCTCGGACTCGGTCTCGGACTCGGTCTCGGTCTCGGTCTCGGTCTCGGACTCGGTCTCGGACTCGGTCTCGGACTCGGTCTCGGACTCGGTCTCGGTCTTGGCCTCGGTCTCGGTCTCGGTCTCGGTCTCGGAGTCGGTCTCGGCGAGGGGGAATTGCGAAGCCCGCCGCACCGAACGGTGGGCGGGCTTCGAAGGTGAGCTTGCGGGTGGCTCAGCCGTCGGCGGGGATGATGAGGAACTCGACGCGGCGGTTGCGCGCGTGGCACTCCTCGGTGTTCTCGGTGCAGAGGCGGGCGGTCTTGCCCTTGCCCTCGGCCTCGAGCCGGATCTGGACGCCGCGCTCGGCGAGCGCGCGGGCGACGGCTGCGGCGCGGGCCTCGGAGAGGCGCTGGTTGTGGCCCGCGGCGCCCTGGTTGTCGGTGTGGCCGATGACGCGGAGGCCCGGGATCTCGCCCTGGTGGTTGTTGATGAAGGTCGCGAGGTGGTCGATGATCTCGGCCGACTCCCCGAGGATCTCGTCGCTGTCGAGCGCGAACTGGATCATCTGGTCGATCGTGACGTGATCACCCTCGAGGTGGACGTCGTCCGGATCTTCGACCGCGGGCGGCGGGGGTGGCTCCTCGACGGGCGGCGGGGGCGGGGCTTCGTCGCCGGTGGAGACGGCGACCGTGACCGGCTCGGGCTCCTTGCTGCACGCGAAGGCGCTGAGGAGGCTGAGGGCGAGGAGTAGGCGGAACGTATTCTTCATGGGTTCTCCAAGGTGTGGTGGGTCGCGGCGGCGGTGGCGCGGCGGGGACCCAACGGGGGCGAGTTGCTCGCCCGGTCGACGTGGACGTCGTGCGCGTGGACGTGTCTGGTCGGCCGGAGATTCTACACTCGTTTTGGCCTCGTCCAGACGTGGATCGACATGCGACCGGGCGCTTCGGGCGACTGGGTCGTGGTGGGATGTTGTGTGAATACCGTGGGTTGGCGAGTTGGTGTCGTGCTGATGGATTTTTGAAGTTGTGTGCGC